>NZ_JBFULV010000174.1:0-7517 GCF_054049715.1 Rhizobacter sp. P5_C2
CTGCTGCGCAGCGGCGTGGCCGGAGCGACCGGAGTGACCGACGCTCGGGCGGCGGTGTCGGTGCCATGCAGCGGTTTCATGCCGGAGCCTCGGGGGTCGCCGCGATCAGCGCTTCGGCTTCGGTGCCGCCTTCTTGGCCGCCACGTTCTTCGCGGCCGGCTTCTTCGCGGCCGTCTTCGCAGCAGCCGTCTTCGTTTCGGCAGCCTTGGCCGGGGCGGCCTGCGCGACGGGCGCCACCGGCGCGGCCACCGTCTTCCCGACCCGCACCACCGACTTCGCCGCCACCCGCAACTGCAGCTTCTCCAGCTCCACCGTCTGCAGCCGCGTCTCGCCGACGCGGATCTTGCCGCTCGCCAGCGTGAACGGCGTGGCCGCTGCCGGCACCAGCTTGCCGCCCTGGGTGCCGACCAGCAGCGTGAGCTGGCGCGTCGCGCCGATCGCCTCGACCTGCTGCGGCTGCAGCACGAAGGCGTAGTAGCCCGCGTCGTCGGCTTCCACCGGCTCGACGCCGGCCACCGGCGTGCCCTTCTCGTCGATCAGCGTCACCGTCACGCGGCCGGCCGCCTTCGCCGATTCGTCGGTGACGCGGCCCTGCAGCAGCGTCTCGGTCTTGGTCACCGGCGGCGTGCGGATCGTGGCGATCTGCTGCTCGACCACCAGCGCCGCGCTGCGCCGCGCCATCGCGTCGCCGGCCGCGCGCAGCCGGGCCGCGCGCGGGTCGTCCTTGCCGCCCTCGCCCGACTCGAGCCGATTCGCCTCGGCCAGCGCCAGCAGGCGGGCCGCCAGCATGGTCTCGCGCGTCAGCACCAGCCAGTCGGCGCGCTGCGCCTGCAGCGTCTCGAACAGGTTCTCGACATCGCCCTTGAAGCTCGCGTTCCCGCGGTTGATGATCAGCGGCATGGCTCACCCCTGTGGCTTGAAGAGAAGGGCCGTGACCAGGCTGCGGCTCTGGCACAGCGGCCCCGGGTTCAGCACCTGGTTGCCGTACTGCACCTCGGCCATCGCCGGGTTCTGGTCCTCGGCGACGATGCAGTGGTCACCCTGGTTGAAGCTGGTGTTGTTCAGCCGCACGCCCAGCGTCAGCAGCGAGAGCTGCGTCTCCTCGCCGCGCTCGCTCAGCCGGTTGGCCGTCGCGCGCAGCGTGTTGCCGTACAGCAGCGCATTGCTCAGCAGGTTGCCGCTGCGCAGGCTGAAGCTCTGGTTCTGCTGCCAGCCCAGGTCGTCGAGCGTCGCCACCGTGTGGCAGGTCACGCTGGTGTTGCCCGGGCCGGTGCGCGACTGGTTGTCGCTGAACAGCACGTTGCCGGCCGGGAACAGCGTCGCCACCGCCGCGTCGCGCTGTGGCAGCAACGCGGCCGGCGCGGCCCTGAAGCCGCCGAAGGCAGCAGCCCTCGGGGCGGGCGCCGCCGCAGCCTTGGTGTCATTCGCCAGGGCCAGCACCACGCCCGAGGTGTCGACCACGTTGCTCGACCGCAGCAGCTGCATGCCGGCCGGCGCGGTGTTCACGCCGCCCAGGTCGTACAGGTAGACGGTGCCCGCCATGCCCTCGGCCGCGCTGAGCCCCGACAGCTCGCTGCTGAACGCGTTGTCGCTGCACTGCACCGGCCCGAACGCGATCGCCGACAGCGCCTGCCCGACCGGCTGGTCGACGACGTTCTCGTGGATGCGCGCGGCCGGCCGCTGGCTGAAGGTCTCGCCCGCAGCCAGCGCCCGCGCATCGAGCAGGTTGAAGTTCGACACCAGCTTGAACACGATCCCGCCGCGCCGCCCCGCGACCAGGTCGCGCGGCGTGATGTCGGGCGTCAGCGGGCCGTTGTCGACGATGCGGTTGTGCGTGACCTCGGCCTCCTCCGCATAGGCCACGAAGATGCCGCACGCCGGGTTCGCGCCGCTCGTGCCGTTGCGCTCGATGGCGTTGTCGACGATGGCCAGGTTCTGCACCATGCCGAGCGAGATGCCGCCGAGGCCCTGCGTCGCGGCGCGTGCGCGCAGCAGGTTGTCGAACAGGTTCAGCAGGCAGCCGCGGATGCGGTTGCCGCGGATCGCCAGGCCGATCACCGGCGTGCCCAGCCGGTCGGCGGCCAGCGCCAGCGCACTCGCGCGCGTGTTCGGCCCAGGCGCCGCAGCGCTCGCGATGCCGATGCCCGACAGCCCCATCGCCTCGATCGCGTTGCGCTCGATCGCGATGTCGTACAAGAAGCCCGAGTCCTCGGGCAGCGGCGTCTCGTCGGCCTTCAGCACCACGGTCAGCTGGAAGAAGCGCTGGTTCGGCAGTTCCTGGAAGTCGATCTTGTCGATCGACATCGTCGCCTCGCCCTCGCCGACCCGCAGCTTGGCCGGGTTGCTGCCGAACACGAACTCGCCCTTCGCGTCGCTCGGCGCTGGCGTGATCACCGTGCCGGTCTCCAGGTCGGTCAGCGTGACCTGCACGCCGGCCATCGGCTTGCCGTCGGGGCCGATCACGAGCCCCTGCACGCCCGATTCGCGCGGCAGCGTGAAGCTCGGATCCTCCTGCGCCGGCGGCGCGGCCGGCGGCGTGCCGCCCAGCGTCACACCATTGCCCGCCCCGCCGGTCACCGCGTTCTCCAGCACCGTCACGCGCTCGCTGCCGCCGCCCAGCTGGATGCCGCCGAGCGCCCGGTACGGCTGCAGCAGCAGGATCAGCGGCGGCAGCAGCAGCGTCCACACCGCGTTCACATAAATCACGAACAGCCGCGGGTTGAAGTAGACGATCTCCAACTTCGCGCACGGGTCGTTCGGGTCCAGCGGGTCCGGCTCGGTCGGCACGTCGAGTGGCGGCATCGCCGGCGCCGGCACCAGCCGGATGTCGTTGCGCTCGATCAGCCCGTCATCGCCGGCCAGGTAGATCGCGACGTCGCTGCCGCGCTTGTCGAGCATGCGGATGCGGTTGTCGTGGATGTGGATGCCGCGCACCTGGCGCGCCCGGATCGCGTTGGTGCAGGCCAGGATCCGGTTGTGCGCGATCTCGATCTCGCTGCACGCGCCGCGCTGGCTGGCCCCCACGACGATCGCGGTGCCGCCCAGCGTCACCAGGTCCATGTGCTCCAGCACCACGTTCTGTGAATCGCGCACCGTGAAGATCGGCTGCGCCGCGCCTTCCTTGCGCGGGATCACCTTGGTCTTGGTGTCGCAGCCCTTGATGCGCACGTTGCTCCGGCCGTCGATCACCGCGTTGGTGGTGTGCAGACCGGGCAGCAGGCAGATCTCGCCGCCGCTGGCCGGCAGGTGCTGCAGCGCCTCTTCGATCGAATCGAAATCGCCGCGGCTGCTGCGCCMGTCGCCGACGTTGAAGGTGCAGCAGATCTTCTGGTTGGTCAGCGGCCGGAAGATGCGCCGGCAGTCGTCGATCTCGCCGTTCGCAAAGCTGATGTCGACCGGCGGCGGCCCGCTCCAGTTCAGGATGCCGAGCGCGACGCGGTGGTGCAGGATGCCTTGCGGTGGCGCCTTCACCGGCCACGGTGCCGGCTCGAACACCGCCCCCGCGGCCCGCACCGGAAAGGTCCAGTAGTCGCCCGGCAGGTAGTTCGCGTTGCCGGCGCTCGCGGCGTCGAGCTCGACGCGGATGCCGTCCTTCAGCTCGACCGGGTTGGCGCCGCCTGGCGGAAAGTCCTGCACCAGCTCGATGCCGTTCCACAGCCGGAAGAAGCCGCTCGATGGCGTCACCGCCGGCCACGCGCCCTGCACGTTGCTCAGCGCCAGCACGCCGTCCTGCGACAGCGTCGCGTCCGCGCTCAGCCGCACGCTCCAGCCGCCGCGCGCGGCGTCCGGCGCCAGCGCCTCCAGGTAGAAATCCTGCAGACCGCAGTGGTTGATCATCTGGTCGTTCGCGGTGATCGCGAGCGTCGCGGTGCCCGGCGCGCCGGCGGTGAAGAGGCCGCGCCCGACCAGCCCGCCGTTCCACTGCGACCACTTGAAGCGGGCTCGTCCGGTGCCATCCGGGTCGGCGATCTCGATGCGGTACAGGTAATGCTCGAGCCCGGTGTAGCCGCCACCGGCCTCCAGCGGGCAGTCGCCGGTGATGTTCAGCACCGGTGCCGGTGACACCGTCAAGCGGCCGCGAGAACCCAGGTCGTCGGCCAGCCCGGCCGCCGCGCTGCAGTCCTCGTTCGGCCCCAGCCGCAGCAGCTTCAGGCTGATGTACGCCTGCGTGCGCTCGGTGGTGTCGGGCCCGCCCAGCGCCGGCTCGATCAGGTGCAGCGGATCCTGGAAGCCGCTCAGCGTGTCTTCCCAGGCCTCCAGCACCACCAGGTCGCGCACGCCGTCGGCAATGGTCTTGGCGGTGGCGGCGGGCGACTGGAACGGCGGCGCGAAGTAGCTCGCGAGGAAGCTGGCCGGCTTGTCCAGCGTCAGCGACAGGCCGTCGGCCCAGGCGCGGCCGGCGTCGAGCCGGACCTTGACCACCGCGCCGTCGGTGCTGGCGTCCAGCACCTTGAAGGCCGCGGTGCCCGAGACCGGCACCGCCAGCACGCCGGCGCCGAAGGTGTCGCGCCCGACCGCGCTGCGCCAGGTCGCCGCGATGGCCGCGGCCTCGTTCCAGTCGCGGTCCAGCAGCACGCGGCCCTGCTGGTGCAGCACGCCGCTGTAGTGAGGAGGCGGGTCGCTGGCAAGAAAAGAGAAGTCGCCCTTCATGGTGGATTCCTCAGGTGAACTTCAGGTGATCGGGATCAAGTGATCGGGATGAGCAGGGGCCGCACGCCGACCGGCATGAATTCGCGCAGCCGGATGCCGATGTTTTTCCACTTGTGCGTGTTGAGCCGGTAGCCGAAGGCGCCCATCTCGTCGCTCGCCGGGCCGTCTTGGAGCACGCGGCGGTCGCAGTCGAGCCGCAGCTGCGCATAGCCCGGGCGGCCATGCCACTCGGCGGTGAAGCGCAGCCGCGCATCGGCAGCGAACACGCAGCCGACGTGCTGCGGCAGCCGGTCGTGGTCGCCGCGGAACCAGCAGAACTTCAGGCAGCTGCCGACCAGCCCGGGTGTCGCGTCGACGGTGTGGCTGTCCTGGTTGTCGTGCACCTCCAGCCGGTGCACGAACAGGCCGCCCTCGCCGTGCGCCGTCTGCACCCGCGTGCGGCCGAAGCAGGTCAGGCCGTGCAGCACCAGGTCGGGCCCCCAGGCCAGCTCCGGGTCGCCGCTGGCGGCGCCGATCGCGAGCGCCGGTGCCGTGGCGACGATGCCGCTGCCGGCGTCGACGATGCTGTCGGTGAGCGTCAGCCGGTAGCCGGTGTCGACCGCCAGCGCACCGGTGATGCTGCGCTCGATGTCGATCTCGGGCACCTGGTCGAAGGCATCGGCATCGACCGCGCCGAGGCCGTAGTTCCCTGTCAGGCGCAGTGCGGTTCGCAGGTCGGCGCGCTTGCCGTTGACGCTGCCGTCGAGCACCAGCCCACCGCCCGGGTCCAGCGTGCAGCCGGCGATGCGCAGGCCGCCGAGCGCCGCCTGCATCACCAGCGCATCGCTGGCCGGGAACGCGGCATCGCGCGTCAGGTACAGGCCTTCGAGCACGAGTGAGAGCTGGCCGATCTCGGGCGCGCCGGCGCCACCAATCTGCGTCGGCCGCGCGCGCAAAGGTTGCACCAGCCGAATCACCGGCCGCTCGCCCTGCGCGCTGCGGATCCACAGCGCATGCGCGAGGCGCAGCGACCGCACGCCGGCGTCGTTGCCGATCGCCGCGACGGCCGTGAGATCGAGCCGGTGCGTCTGGCTGTCGTTGATCTCGATCACCAGCGGGCGCAGCCGCGTCGGCAGGTTGTCGAGCGCGTGCTGCAGCGCGAGCGGGTCGGTGAACCAGTCGATGCGCAGCAGGTCGTAGGCCTGCTCGTCCGGCCAGGTCGTTGGCAAGGGCGTGCGCAGCGCCGGTGCCGGGTGCGCACCGGTCGGCCCGGCCAGGCCGTAGGTGGCAGAGACCAGCAAGCCGTCTCGCAGCGGCTCGGCCTGCAGCGTCGGGTCGGCATCGGGCGTGCCGAACACCAGGCGGCCGCGCTCGGGGTCGATCGCCACCTCCCACTCGCGCAGCGGTGGCGCGAGGCCGGTCTCCCAGGCGCACAGGTTGGCACCGCGCAAACGCCAGGCCCGGCCGACGAACGGCACTTGCGGCAGGTGCAGCACCAGGCCGACCGCGCCGTGGCCGGGGCGCGCGTCCTGCGCCACGGCATAGGTGCGCAGCTCGACATAGGCCTCGGGTCGGCCGGCCGGCGTGCCCTCGGTCAGGCGGGCGCGCGGCATCGGGCCGGGCACCTCGTCCTCGGTGCCCAGGCGCGGCGGGTCGCGGTCGGGCTCGAAGCGGTGGGTGTTGAACAGCGGCCACGGCTCGCCCTGGGCCTGCACGTCGAAGCGCACCGCGAGCGCCGCGGTATCGGGGAACAAGGGTGCGGCCGGCACCGCGGCGATCTGGCGGAAGCGCGGGCGCGACAGCGGCACCTGGAAGTCCTCCAGCCGCCACAGCATCACCGCGAGGTTCGGCAGGTTCCAGCCCGACAGGCCGGCGGTCGGCGGCTTCACGTCGACGACGCGGGCGAACGGGTCGAAGGCCCCGCCCACCAGCGACAGCAGCGCCGGGTCGCGCAGCGTCGCGGTGCCGCCGCGCACCGCCGATGCGATGTCCAGGCGCAGCCGCAGCGGCGGCGTGCCGCCGGCATCGGGCCGCTGGTGGTTCAGGTGCTGGTTCCAGGCCAGGCGCTCGCGCATCTCGACCGCATGCGCGGCCCAGCCGGACAGCGTGAACACCTGCGACTCGACCGCGCCCAGCGTGCCCTTGCGGCGGCGGTGGAACACGGTGCGCGCGACGTCGGCGCGCAGCGTCCACGGGTCGCCGGCCAGCCGCGAGGTGCCGAGCAGGTCGGCCAAATAGGCCACCACCCAGTCGTCGCAATGCTCGATGAACAGGTCGTGGTATTGCGCATCGGTGCGCGCGTGCAGCGCGGCGAAGGTCTCCTCGAGCGCGCCGAGAAAGGCAGCGAGCTGGCCCGGCGGCGACTGCTCGGTGTCGCGCATTCGGTAGACCTCGGGCAGCCGCTCGAACAGCGGCAGGCGCGGCGAACTCATTGGAGTACCTCCGTGCTTCGCACTGCGGTATTCGCCTTGGGACGGCCCAGCGAACTCATGGCGTCACCCCTTCCTTGTCGGCCGCGAGCTGCAGTTGCAGCGAGGCGCTGTCCAGCGCCAGCACGCGGTCGCCGGCACAAGCGAGCGAGCGCTGGGTGGCCGGCACGTTCGCGAGTGCCAGGCCGAAGCCGCTGGTCATCCACACCAGCCGCACCCAGGCCACGCCCGTCACCTGCTGCACCGCGGCGACCACCTGCGAGCCGTGCACGCCTTCGCCGAAGCGACGGCGCTGCCAGCTGAAGAGGCCGCGCGAATCATCGATGCCCTCATCACCCGTCGCGCCGAGCGCTTCGAGGATCAACGGGCGCAGGTCGTCGGCGCGGCGCAGCGGGTCGATGCCGACCACCAGCCGCAGCGCGACCGGCGTGCGCGCGCCCTGCACCACCAGCAGCGGGC
>NZ_JBFULV010000175.1:0-7515 GCF_054049715.1 Rhizobacter sp. P5_C2
CTTCGAGGACGTGTCGCCGCTGGCGGCCTGGCACGCCGGCCGCGCCGATGCGCGCGGCGCCTTCATCAATGCGGTGGCGCGCGGCAGCGTCGCGGCCGAGCTCGGCCTGCGCGTGGGCGACATCGTGGTCGGCATGAACGGCAGGGCGCTCGGCGACAGCGGCGATTTCGTGCGGGCGCTGCTGTCGTGGCGGGCGCTGCCGGGCACGCGGCTGACGGTGTTCCGCGCCGGCGGCTTCGTCGAGCTGCGCGCTGCCGAATCGCGCTGAGCCGAGCGACGTGCCGCGTATAGTGCTGCCGGGCGGCCGGGGGCATGCCGCCGGTCGCGCGACTGCGCAAATGGGGGAGCATGTCGTGACATCGCAGGGGGTTCCGCAACACATCGCCGTGCTGGACGACGAGGTGGACATCACCCAGCTGCTCGCCAATTACCTCGGCGGGCAGGGCTTCCGCGTCTCGCAGGTGCACCACGGCCGCGCGCTCGACGCCCTGATGAGCGCCGATCCTCCGCTGCTGGTGCTGCTCGACCTGGGTCTGCCCGGCGAAGACGGCTTTGCCATCGCCCGCCGGCTGCGCGAGCACCACCAGTGCGGGCTGATCATCATCACCGGCCGCGGCGATGCGGTCGACAAGGTCGTCGGGCTGGAGATCGGTGCCGACGACTACGTGACCAAGCCGTTCGACCTGCGCGAACTGCTCGCGCGGATCAAGTCGGTGCTGCGGCGCGTGGCCCCGCCGCCGGCCACCTCTTCCACGGCCGTTGCGCCGCCCGCCGCGGCGTCCGCGCCCGAGCGGCTGCGCTTCCTCGACTGGGAACTCGACCTCGCCGCGCGCCGCCTGGCCAACCGCGGCGGTGTCGAGGTGGCGCTCACCAGCGGCGAGTTCGACCTGCTGAGCGTGTTCGTGCGCCACCCGGGGCGGGTGCTGTCGCGCGATTTCCTGCTCGAGAGCACGCGCGGCCGCGAGGCGGCGCCGTTCGACCGCACGATCGACGTGCAGGTGGGGCGCTTGCGCAAGAAGCTCGAAGCCGACCCGGACAGCCCGCAGCTGATCAAGTCGGTGCGCAGCGCCGGCTACATGCTCGCGGTGCCGGTGGTCGGTGTCTGATCGAGGGTCCCCGATGCCGCACCGCCTGCCGCCGCCGACACCGGAAGAGGGGCGGCTGTTCCGCTCGTTGTTCTCGGCCTACCCCGATGCACTGCTGCTGGTCGATGCGCAGGGCCTGATCGTGCGGGCCAACCCGGCGGCCGCCTTGCTGCTGGGCTACGAGCTCGCGGAGCTGGTCGGCCTGCCGGTCGACGCGCTGGTGCCCGACAGCATCCGCCCGCGCCATGCAGCCTACCGCGGCGCCTACGGCATGAGCCCGAAGCCGCGGCCGATGGGCACGCAGCTCGAGTTGACCGCGCGCCGCAAGGACGGCAGCGAGGTGATGGTCGAGATCGCGCTCAGCCCGCTGCAGGACGACGGCCTGCCCTACGTGGTCGCGGCGATCCGCGGCATTGCCGGCTACCCGCGCGTGCAGCAGGCGCTGCAGCAGGCCCGCTACAGCGAATACATCGCCAAGCTCGCGCGGCTGGCGGTCGACACCCGCGACCCGCAGGCGCTGCTCAGCCAGGTGCCCCGGATCGCGGCCGAAGGCATGCAGGCCGAGACGGCGGTGGTCTGGCTGCTGGAGCCGAACCGGCTCGAGTTCCGGCTCGCCGCCGGCGTCGGCCTGGGCGGCGCCGAGGTCGAGGGGCGGCGCCTGCCCAATCGTCCCGACACGCCGGCCGGCTTCGTCGTGGCCGAAGGCAAGCCGGTGCTGGTGTCCGACTACGCCCGCGAGACCCGCTTCAAGGTGCCGCCCGACTACTTGCAGCGCGGGCTGGTCAGCGGCCTGGCCGTGCCCCTGTCCGACCGCGGCAGCATCGTCGGCACGCTGGCGGTGCGCAGCCGCGAGGCCCGCCGTTTCGGCGACGACGAACTGCGCTTCCTCGACTCGCTGTCCAGCCTGCTGGCGACCAGCCTGCAGCGCGCGCAGACCGAGGAGCAGCTGAGCCATGCGCAGCGCATGGAGAGCGTCGGCCAACTGACCGGCGGCATCGCGCACGATTTCAACAACCTGCTGACGGTGATCCAGGGCAACCTGCAGGTGCTCGAGTTCGAGCCGCAGGTGGCCGACGAGCCGCGCCTGCAGCAGATGCTCGGCGCCGCCACCCGTGCCGCCAAGCGGGGCGCCGAACTGACCGGCAAGCTGCTGGCGTTCTCGCGCCGCCAGCGCCTGGTGCCCACGCGCGTGGAGCCGGCGCTGCTGCTGCGCTCGCTGGCCGACATGCTGCACCGCACGCTCGACGAGCGGGTGCAGATCGTCGTCGACGCCGCCGAGGCGTGCCCCGGCTGCCGGGCCGATCCCGGGCAACTGGAGTCGGCCTTGCTCAACATCGCGATCAATGCGCGCGACGCGATGCCCGAGGGCGGCACGTTGGCGTTCGCGTGCCGGCCTTGCCGGCGCGTGTCGGCGGAGCTGGCCGCCGAGCTGGGGGAGGCCGCGGCGGTGGAAGACGCGTTCGTCGAGATCAGCGTGTCGGACACCGGCCACGGCATGTCCGAGGCGGTGCGCGACCGCGCCTTCGAGCCGTTCTTCACGACCAAGGAGGCCGGCCGCGGCACCGGGCTCGGGCTGAGCACGGTGTACGGCTTCGCGAAGCAGTCGAACGGCGCCGTCGTCATCGATTCGGCGCCCGGTGCCGGCACGCGCGTCACGCTGTACCTGCCGCGCTTCGATGCGCCGGGCCGTGCCGAGGCGCGCGGCGTGGCGCCCGCGGTGCTGGCGCCCGGCCTGCGCGTGACGGTGGTGGAAGACGATCCGGAGGTGCTGGCGGTGTGCCGCAACTTCCTGCTCGCGCTGAAGTGCGAGGTGACGGCCCATTCGAATGCCGAGGCGGCGCTGGCCGCGCTGGAGCGGGCCGAGCCGGTCGACCTGCTGCTCAGCGACGTGATCCTCGGTGCCGGCATGCGCGGCACCGAACTGGCGCGGCGCGCCACCGCGCTGCGGCCGGCGCTGGCGGTGCTGCTGATGACGGGCTATTCGTCGGAGGCCATGGTCGGCGACGGCGGGGGCGGCCCGCCGTGGGAGCTGCTGCGCAAGCCCTATTCGCGCGAGGAACTCTCCGACGCGATGGTCCGGGCGATCACTGCAGCACCCGCGACGCCGGCGTCATCGCCGCCTGGATGAACGATGCGAGCGCCTCGGTGCTCGCGATGCACAGGTCGCGCCGGCCCTTCTCGGTGAAGCGGATCACGTTGCTGCGCGCCATGCGCGACAGCGCGCGGCTGACGCTCTCGAGCGTCATGCCGAGGTAGTTGCCGATCTCGGCGCGCGTCATGCGCAGCGTGATCTGGTCGGCGCGCAGGCCGCGCTGCGACAGCGATTCGGCCCAGTAGCGCAGGAAGTCGGCGACGCGCGCATCGGCCGGCAGCGTCCCCAGCGACAGCAGCGAGTCGCGGTCGCGCGAGATCTCGCGGCTCATCGCGGCGTGCAGCAGGCCCAGCAGTGCCGGCTGGCGGGCGGCGGCCAGCAGCAGCGTGTCGTAGCGGATCGTCCAGACCTCGCCGGTGTCCATCGCGATCGCGTCGCAGCCGTACTGGCCGTGCGCGATGCCGTCGAAGCCCATCCAGTCGCCCTTGAAGTGCAGGCCGACGACCTGCTCGCGGCCATCGGCCGCGACGTTCAGCGTCTTGAAGAAGCCGGAGTTGATGATGTACAGGCACTGGAAGCCCTGGCCACCCTGGAACACCGTGTCGCCGGCATGCACGATGCGGCGCTGCAGGTCGACCGATTCGGCCAGCAGCTTCAGCGAGTCGTTGACCCGGGCGCACACCGCGGCGGCATCGGGGCGGGCCGCGCCGCGCGCGGCCGCCGGGATCGCAGTCGGCATCGGCATGGGAGCCGGCATCGGAGCGGGCATCGAAGGGCGGCTGGCGGATTCGGTGTGCGGCGTGGCGATGTGCATGGCGGGCTCCTGGTGTCTTGTGGAATGGACGAGAGCTTGGAAGGGGCCTGTCAATGCAGCGCGACCGGCGGGGATCGCTGCGTAACAGCGGGTGAACCGTCGGTGTCCGGCGTGTATCAGCCGCGGCCACTGTGCCGCGGCTTGACGGGCGTCAAGGGAGACGCGGCCGCTCCCGCTAGGCTGCTTCCACGCCCGCCGAAGGGCATTGCAATGGAGTCACGGAGAGGCGAGCGCGATGGCCTACAGCTTGAAGAACCGCAGCCTGTTGTCGCTGGACGAGCTGAACGCGCGCGACATCCAGCAACTGCTGGCGCTGTCGCACGAGCTCAAGCGTGCGAAGGCGGCCGGCACCGAGCAGCCGACGCTGCGCGGGCGCAACATCGCGCTGATCTTCGAGAAGTCGTCGACGCGCGCGCGGTGCGCGTTCGAGCTGGCGGCGCACGACCAGGGCGCGCACGTCTCGTTCATCGGTCCGGACCATTCGCCGCTGCACGAGGCGGAAAGCCTGAAGGACACCGCGCGTGTGCTGGGCCGCCTGTACGACGCGATAGAGTACCGCGGCTTCGCGCGCCAGACGGTGAGGACGCTGGCCGTGCACGCCGGCGTGCCGGTGTACAACGGATCGCCCGACGAGTTCCACCCGACGCGGGTTCTGGCCGACCTGATGACGATGCAGGAGCACTGCGACAAGCCGCTGCGCGAGATGCGCGTGGCCTGCCTGGGGGACGCACGTTGCGACAAGGGCGATTCGTTGTTGCTGGGCGCGGCGCTGACCGGCATGGACCTGCGCATCGCGGCGCCGCGTGCCCTGTGGCCGGCCTGGCAGCTGCAGGCACAGTGCGAGGCGCTGGCCCGCGTGAGTGGCGCGAAGCTGACGTTGACCGAGCTGCCGCTGCAGGCGGTGGCGGGCGTCGACTTCATCTACACCGATGTGCGGGCGTCGATGGGCGAGTCGGACGCGGCCTGGGCGGAGCGGATGGCCTTGCTTCGACCGTACCAGGTGACTGCGCGGCTGATGGCGGCAGCGGGCAATCCGTCGGTCAAGTTCATGCACGGCCTGCCGGCCGAGGCGATGGAGGAGGTCTTCGAGTCGCCGGCCTCGATCGTGCGGGACCAGGCGGAGAACCGGATGCACGCGATCAAGGCGCTGCTGGTGGCGACCTTGGGGTGAATGAGGCGGTCTCCTGACCTGAATCAAGCCGTTGCGGCGGCACAGGCGTACCGTCGAGGCATGTCGCAACGCCTCGCCACCGTGAACCCGATCCGCTCGATCCTGATGCTGGCCGACACCTCGCCGCGCACCACGGCCCGGCTCACGGTCGCGCGCGAACTGGCCGAGCGCCACGACGCCGAAGTCACCGCACTGTTCGCCGCGACGCCGCTGCGCGCCCAGACCGACGGGCGCTTCGGGGCCGTGGCCGGCGCCGCCTCCGCCATCGGCGAACCCGACCTACGCGAGCTGGCCCGCGACCGCCTGCTGCACGACATCACCGGCGGCGAGGAGCTCTCGCGCGTGCGCTGGGCCGAGGTCGTGCGCGAGCCGGTGCTGCAGGCCGTCGTCCAGCATGCGCTGTGCACCGACCTGCTGGTGCTCGGCCAGCGCGACCCCGCGATCCCGGGCCACGACCTGCCGGCCGGCTTCACCGAGTCGCTGCTGATCGAGAGCGGCAAGCCCGCGCTCATCGTGCCCGACACCGGCATCGCCGCGTCCGCGCCGGAGTGCGTGCTGGTCGCCTGGAAGCCCTCGCGCGAGGCCGCCCGTGCCGTCACCGCCGCCTTGCCGTTCCTCGTGCAGGCCCGCGAGGTGCACGTGGCCAGCTGGTCGCGCAACGCGGTCGTCGGTGCCGCCGGCGGGCTCGACATCGTCGGCCACCTGAAGGCCCACGGCATCACGCCCGTCCTGCACCAACGCGGCCACGAACCGCGCTCCATCGGTGCAGAACTGACGACGCTGGCCGCCCAGGTCGGCGCCCAATGGCTGGTGATGGGCTGCTACGGCCACGGCCGGCTGCGCGAGCAGGTGCTCGGCGGCGCCACCCGCTCGCTGATGCACACCGCCAGCTTGCCGCTGCTGATGGTTCATTGACCTTGCATTCACCACGACGAAGGAGAAAGACCATGAAGATCCTGCTGGCTGTCGACGGCAGCGCCTGCACGAAGCAGATGCTGGCCTACCTGGCCGCCCACGACGAGTTCCTCGGCGCGGGCCACGACTACACCGTGCTCACCGTGACGATGCCGGTGCCGGCCCATGCGAAGGGATTCTTCGACCGCGAGACGGTCGAGACCTACTACCGCGCCGAAGCCGACGACGTGCTGAAGCCGGTGAGGGCGTTCATCGCCCAGCAGACGTGGCGCGCCAACTTCGTCGAGAAGGTCGGCCACGCGCCGTCCGTCATCAGCGAGATGGCCGACGGTGGCCGCTTCGACCTGGTGGTGATGGGCTCGCACGGCCACTCGGCCCTCGGCTCCGTCGTGCTCGGCTCGGTGACGAACCGCGTGCTGAACCACTGCAAGACGCCGGTGCTCGTCATCCGCTGACCGGCGGCCCCTGCAGCGGCAGCACCAGGCGCAGCGCGTCGCTGTCGCCGCCGTGCTGCGCGAAGCCCAGGCTCTGCATGAAGGCACGCATCCCCACGTTGTCGTGCAGCACCAGGCCCACCAGCCGCTGCGTGCCCTGCGCGGCCTGGTAGGCGATCAGCTTGTCCATCAGCAGGCGGCCCAAGCCGCGGCCCTGCAGGTCGCTGCGCACGACGATCGCGAACTCGGCCTCGAGGTTGTCCGGGTCGATCGCGGCGCGGGCCACCCCGAGCGTCTCGCTGCCGCCATCCGTCCCCGGGCGCACCGCGACGAAGGCCATCTCGCGGGCGTAGTCGATCTGCGTCAGCCGCGCGAGCTCGCTGTGCGCCAGCTCGCGGCGCGCGTTGAAGAAGCGGAAGCGCAGGTCGTCGGGGCTCAGCTGCTCGACGAAGCGGCGGTGCGCCGGCTCGTCCTCCGGGCGCACCGGCCGCAGCACCAGCGTCTCGCCGTGCCACTGGATCGTCTCGACCAGTGCATCGGGATAGGGCCGGATCGCGAAGCGCTGCGCACCGGCGACCGGCACGCGGCTCAGCCGGATGCGGGCGTCCAGCGCCAGCACGCCGTCGTGGTCGGCCCACAGCGGATTGATGTCGAGCTCGGCCAGCTCCGGCAGGTCGGCCAGCATCTGCGACACCGCGACCAGCGCGTCGCCCACCGCATCGAGCCGCGCGGCCGGGTGGTCGCGGTAGCCGGCCAGCAGGCGTGACACGGCGGTGCGCGACACCAGCTCGCGCGCCAGCGCACGGTTCAGCGGCGGCAACCCGATCGCGCGGTCGGCCAGCACCTCGACGGCGGTGCCGCCGTGGCCCAGCATCAGCACCGGGCCGAAGCTCGGGTCGATGCTCGCGCCGACGATCAGCTCCTGCGCCATCGGCCGGCTCGCCATCGCCTGCACGTTGAAGCCGCCGAGGCGGGCCTGCGGCTGCGCGCGCTGCACCGTGTCG
>NZ_JBFULV010000176.1:0-7496 GCF_054049715.1 Rhizobacter sp. P5_C2
AGTTCGACAGCAGCTTCCGCAGCATCAGCGGTTCGTACCCGAAGCCGGGAAGCGGCAGCTACGTGGTGGTCTCAGGGGACACGCTGCAGAGCATTGCGAGGTCGGCCTACGGCGACAGCAAGCTGTGGTGGAAGATCGCGCAGGCCAACGGGCTGGGCGGGGACGACGACCTGCGCATGGGGCAGTCGCTGATGATCCCGAGCGTGGCGGGCAACAGCAACGCCGCGGATGTGTTCAGGCCGTACGACCCTGGCGCGCTGATCGGGGACACGACGCCGTACATCAAGGCGCCGGACGACGGCTGCGGGACGATGGGGACGGTGCTGATCATCGCGGTGACGGTGGCAGTGGCCGTGGCGACGCAGCAGTACTACCTGGCGCAGTACGGCGGGGCTGCCGCAGCGTCGACGGAAGTCGCGATTGCCGCGGGTGCCACGGGCGGCGCGGCGGGCTCGGTGGCCGGGCAGGTGGTGGCCAACGCGGCGGGGATCCAGGACGGCTTCGACTGGAAGCAGGTGGCGCTGGCGGCAGTGGGAGGCGGCGTGGGTGGCGCGATGCAGGGCTGGGCTCCGCTGGGCGAGACGCACACGATCGCCAACGCGGCGGTGCGCTCTGCGATTGCAAGCGCGGCCACGCAGAGCGTGGGCGTGGCGCTGGATCTGCAGGACGAGTTCCGCTGGGGGCAGGTGGCGGCAGCGGCGCTGGGCGGTGCTGCGGGGCAGGCTGCCAATGAAGGGCTTGCGGCCATGGGCTGGAACCAGGTCACTGGGGTCACGACGGCCGTCGAGCAGGCGCAGAACTTTGCGCGCAGCGCAGTGGTGGGCTTCGCGGCAGGGGCGACGACGATGCTGGCGCGCGGGGGGCGCTTCCAGGCCACGCAAGTGGCGACGGATGCGTTTGGGAATGCGTTGGGGGAGAGCTTGGGCGATGCCATGGTGCCGCAGGCCAACTCTCTGTATGCCTTGACCGGTAGGGGGGCGAGGCTTGGTGAGAGTGCTAGTCGAGTGAAGCTGGGCACCGGGGATGATGGCGCCAGCCTTGGTGGAACAGGGCAGACGAACTTGGTGAATCTCGTCCGTGACGCAGCCGATGGCGAAGCTTTTGATCGCTTTGAGGGAGTGCAATTTGCCGGGGCGGCTTCTGCGCCGAGGGAGATCATCAAGGTAGGTGCGTCTGAAAGGTGGCGTGATTTCCAGCGCAGCGCATACGAGGGCGTGGATGAGTTGTCTGCTGCACTGAGTGCTGGCGGGCAAGATCCCGGCCAAGTAGATCGGCTCCGAAACTCTGCATTGGAAAAGATCGACACGATGCGTCGGGGGATCCAGGCCGATCCTGCCATGCAAGATGAATTGCTGGCTCGCGGGCTAACCTTCACCCAGGACATTGGACGATTCGCGCAGTTGGGGGCGTTTGGAGATCAGGAAACTGTCCACCGAATTGCCGTCGCTACCGATCGGGCTGGCGGTGTCGGCAGGGCCAGCGGCGAAGCAATTGCAGCTCAACTGCAGGAACTAGCGGCATTCGAGCCCTCATTCGTGAATCGCATTCCAGGCGATGCGCGAGTGGAGGCCGTTGCACCTGGCTTGTACATGAATACCCTTCTGAGTATGCGCAGTCACGTAGACACCACGATGTTCTACTTGGCCAGCATGACTGACACCGAAATGGGGCAATTGGGCGCTTATGCCGATTCGGTAATTGGCTCAGGAGGGTTGACTAGGTACAAAGACAATGAAGGCTTAGCTGCCGCGTGGATGGGAATGCAGGCTACTGAGACCGGGATGCAGCGCGTCGGAGAAGGGTTTTCGATCGCCTCAGTCGGATTGCGCAACATTGCCAGTTCGGTGGCTAAGACGCTGGCTGGTTCAAGCCCGGAAGCGTTCGCCAACTCCACCCTTGGAAAACTACTTGGTCCGTGGGCCAGACCGATGTATATCGTACCGCCGGGCACAGGACGCCCCGTCGACTTTGGCGCTCTGTTGCGCAAGTTGAAGGGACCTCCTCCAGAGGGCATGGTCGATCCCCATGCGCATCACATCCTTTTCAAGGAGGGGAATGGAGCTACACAGAAGGCGTTGGTGGCTGAAGGTCAGGCCCTCTTGCGTTCCTACGACATTGACCCGATCATGGGGCCAGAGAACTTGGTATGGGCTCCCAACCGGATCGCGGGGCAGCACAACGTTGATGCTGTCCGCAACGTGGTCACAGAGCTGAAACAGGTGCACGAATTTTTGGGGACCAGAGAGGCGATGGTCAAAAGATTGGAAGAACTGGGCCAGATTGCGGCACAACGAAAGTAGCAAATGGACACACGCTTGAGAAACCGAGGGCTGGTCGACGCCGTGGAGGGCGGGGATATCGAGAGGTTCGCCGCATTGATTGGCGGGGACGAATCGCTATTGCATATGGCAACGCCATATGGGACGTGGCTCCACGTTGCAGCTGCAGCGGGCAGGCTGAACATGGTCAAGTATCTCGTTCGACAGGGGTTCGATCCCAACGCGCGTGGGGGCGTTTTCGGTGGTGGCCCAATCAACGTGGCTGCCGCGTATGGACATGTCGAAGTCGTCGAGTACCTTCTTGCAGAAGGGGCTCAAATGGACGTCAGCGAGCCAGAAAGGAACCCGTTGTTTAGTGCGATCTATGGAGGCCACAATAACGTCGTGCTCCTTTTGTTGAAAAAGGGAATCGACGCTTCGGTTAAATACTCCGGAGATTCGATGAGCGACATGGACGCACTTGCCTTTGCTAGAGAGCGAGGCAGGACCGATATCGCGGAGATCCTTGCACGTCTCATCTGACGATCTGAGGTGCCCTCTGCTTTTCGCCTTCCAGAGGCCCGCGCTCATGCCGCCTTTGGAGGCTGATTGCCGTGCTTGCTGAGCCAGTCCTGAAGGAACTGTTGGGTGAGCGCATCAGCCCACAACATATTGGTGGGCTCCCGGTCACGGTTCCGCTGCCCGCGACCCGCCACCTGGATGCACACATGCCTGGAGGGTTCCGGTATAACCCCGGTGGACCTGGAGCGGCGGCTCCGTTCTATCCGTCAAAGGAAATGGTGCCTGGACAATGACCCCCGAAACTCTGCGCTGCCTTCCGAGAGACAGGCTGCTCTTCTACGTGGCGGACGATGTCACGCCGCAGATCAGGGAGCGCGTTCGACAACTCGTCTCAAAGGTGGCGAACACGCGCCAGTGGTTGATTGGTCCTCCGCAATACGTGGACTTGACGGAGGACTCGGCAACTCGCAGAGAGGATCTGCCGGTCGAAACAGTAGGGGGCGAGCTGGAGGTGTGTTCAGCCCATGTCCCGGGTGGGTTGCCGGCAGATGTCGATGCTCGGCACTGCGCCGAGGTCGATGAGCTTGTGCAGGCAGTGCGGCGACTCTCGGAAGAGGTCGCTGTTGCCTTCGAGTTCATGTATGGCGGGAACTACGCCGGTGCGATCGAGGCAGGGAAGATCGACAAGACCTTGCAGGTCGGTCTTCTCGATGAGTGGCACAAGCGCGTCTTGTGATCCGGGGTGCACGGGCGCGTCAGCCGCCTTTGTCAATGCGTTGGGAGAGAGCTTGGCAAGTCAAGACTCAAACTGCGCCCCGTCGAGCACAAATTACCTTAATGAAACTGGCACTACGATGCAGTCATCGCTGGTGACAAGGCGGTCAACGCCTTCCGAGCAAGCTCCGGCTACTGATCGGGGATATGGAAAATGAGCACAGACGCGGCCAAGAAGATTGCCCTTTGGGTCGACATGTGGAAGAACCATGGGGTCCCAGCCAGCGACGTGGCATGCGTGGCCATAAGGCTTGTCGCCGAATCTGGTTCGGCGGACTTGTTCCGCCTGTTGCCGAATGACATCCAGGTTGAAGCTAGGGTAATTGCCGCTCAGTTCGGGGCAGATGGGAAGGCGGAATTGACAGCTAAAGGGGGAACGTCAATCGTTGACATCTCTTCGCAGTTGCAGCGCTTCATCTCGGCTTTGAAGGAAGGTGGCATCGATCTGTCAAGCTCATAGCGAGCTTCACTTACTGCAAGCTATGAATGAAGGGCCGCTCGATGAGCGGCCCTTGTCGCTTGTGGCTCGGCGCCCTTGCTGCGCGAGCACGCTCCCCAGCAATTCCATGACGAACTTCTGCTTGGCCTTGGGCAGCGTGCTGATGCGCTCCATGTGCTGCTGCATCTTCGGTGCCGGGCCGCGCTTGGCGCGCGGCATGCAGGAGCAGTTCCAGTGGAGGGTCGTGGCGGCGGCCGCGCTGGGCGGTGCGGCGGGAGAGGCTGCCAACGAGGGGCTGAATGCGCCCGATTGGAGGCAGGTGCAGCGAGCGACCACGGCACTGGACATGGCGAACAACATCGCACGCGCCAGCGTGGTGGGCTTCGCGGCCGGGGCGACGACGATGCTGGCGCGCGGGGGGGCGCTTCCAGGCCACGCAAGTGGCGACGGATGCGTTTGGCAATGCGTTGGGTCAAGGGCTAGCCGATGAAATGCAGACGACTGCTCGCATCGAGACGCTGCGCGAAAGCTCAAGGCGCGAAGCCTCGGTACGTTACGACGTTCGAATGAGCGCCAATGACGACTTTGATTGGGCTGGTGTTCTAGTTGGCGGGCCAGCGCCAAGCAGCAATGGAGGCGGGGCAATTGATGTGGGAGCTCATCAAGAGTGGCTGAAGGCTACTGCACCACTCTACGCAGACTCATCCCAGCGCAGTATGGCCGCAGGGGTGTCTTATCGGGTGGATCCCCGCGGGATCGTGGCCGATCTAACAAGCGGAACTACGTCGCTCTTGATGTCGGCCCAGTACGGACTTACAGTCAGCCTCACTCCGGTCCAGGCAGCGGAAGCTGCAGGTGAACGCTCTCGAGGGCTGGACGCATATGCAAGAGATCTCAAATCGTTAACCGACGATCCATCCTTGATGGGTGCGATGGGCAAGATTGCTGCCGACTACTTCGCACAAGGCGGAACTACTCAGCGGAACCTATCAGCTCAGATTTCGCAGACGGTTGGAATTCTTTTGGCTGGAGACTCAACTGATGTCGCGACGGCGGCGAATTTGGCGACGGGCCTTGACATCATTCGGAAGAATCCTTTCGCGGTCGCAATGTTGGCTGTGACGCTCGGCCAGGAGAGGGACTTTGCAAGTGCTGCTCTTGAACACCTAGCGGCCTCATCCGCCTTGGACTACAACGGTGGAAAGGCTTGGAACTTCGCGACGGCGCGAGACATTGCGTCTGGTGTGGTCGGCGGAATGGCGGGGCTTGTGCAAGTGGGCGCCACTGCTGCAGCTAGGGCATGGCGCAATTTGGTACAAAGCGTACCGGATGTCAGCGGTAATCCGTTCTTGTCTGAGCTATCGCTCTCACAGGGAAGCCCTGTTCGGAGTTCTGGAGTGCTTCTCGGTCCGAGAACGAAGATACCGACTCGGAGTGACAATGTAACTACTCGATCTTTGAATAGGGAGAACGAAAGTGCTGATATCCTGAGTTCCCAGGGTGGGATGATTGTGGAGCAAAATCCACGCATTCCAGGACTGAAAAACCCAGATTATCGTATTAATGGCGATGTGTTTGACAATATCGCGCCGGAAACCAGCAACGTCCGAAATATTTGGAGCGCTGCGCGCGATAAAGTTGAGGCAGGACAGACGAAAAATATCGTCATTAATCTGGCTGATAGCAATGCGTCTGTAGAGAAGCTATTGGAGCAGTTTCATAAATATGAAATACCCGATCTTCAACGTGTAATAATTATTGACACGTCGAAGAGTATTACTATATTCAATCACAGGTGATAAGATGGCGATAGATCTGAATTGCTACACCTCCTACTCCTTGGCAGTTGGGAGCGAAGTACTGGGTCGTATTGCCAGAAAGAGTGAGATCGAATTTAATGGGGCATTCTCATTCTCGAAAATTAGGCCCGCCGATGAGGTGCACAAGGAAATTGCAGCAGAGTTCGGAATATCTGCGGAGACGGTTTTTCTGGTGGGGCTGACGGATAAGATGCAAGCTGCTCGTGTTGGGGAGGTCGCGGAACTGATTCGTACTGGTTTCGGCGAGGGACGGGTCATTGTTCTGATCGGAAATGAGAGACCCATTTGACAGGCAGTGGTCTCCAAATCCGATGGGCAGTCTCAAGTCTGAGGTGCAGCACCCCGCCCAACTGGTAAGGTCTGCAACTGCACAAGACGAAGCCAGAGAGACCCAACGGCCTCAAGTCTGAAGTGCAACACCCGCCCGCATCAATGCGTGGTTGAGAGTTGACGTTGAGAGTCGGCGTTGAGTATGGCGGCGAATACCCGGATCGGCGAATCCCAGTCGTGCGTGGCCCGAGGCCGGTTGTTCATCTCGTCGGCGATGGCATCGAGCTCGTCGTGACTGAACACCGACAGGTCGGTGCCCTTGGGCAGGTACTGGCGCAGTAGCCGGGGCGACGTTCGCGAACAGGCTCTTGCCGGCGAAACGGTGGTCCTGTCGGAAAACGAATGCCATGGACTCGTTGACGCTACCCTCACTTCTAGCACCTTGAAGCTGGCCCAGCATTCCAGTCAATGGCCGATCGTCATTCTGCGAACCACGATTGCAGATTGCGATGTGGTTGCCACGAAGCACCAGAGAGACTTTGCGCTCTTCAAGGCCCGCTTCATCAACTGTCGGTTCCACGGGGTCTATAGCGGGATCGACTTCGGGCGTTCGCATAACACTGAGCGTGACGGTGACTTCGGCGCGATTGAGGGTTGCGACTTCACCGATGCGACGCTCGATGGCTGCCGGTTCTTCAACACCGATGCCTCGTCGCTGCGCTTGCCTGGTTGGCCGCATGTGGTTCTGCTCGACTTCGCCCGCCGTACGGCGGACGTTGCCGCCATGACATGGCCGGGCGAACTCGGCAAGTACATGCGCATCTGTGCAGACCAGCCCGCATCGGTGCGAGCCGGAGTGATCCACATCCCGTCCATTGCCAAGCTGGTGGCCTGCACCGAAGAGCAAGCCCGAGAGGCCTTCGAGAAGTTCGGCGGCGTGGTGATGTAGGCCATTGCGCTCAACCCTCTTGCGCCGGGAGCAATCGCACAAGGCGTGAGGGTCAGGTTTTGCCTCTTGCCGCTAACGTACCCGATCAGCTTGCCAGCCGTTCGAATTGCTCGACGGCCTGGCTTGCGGTGACGATGGTGATGCCTTGATAGCTACCGAGCGGCAGCACATGCTGCTTGTCGCCCGAGGTGACCCGAACTTTACGGAGATAGGTAAGTTCGACAGCAGCTTCCGCAGCATCAGCGGTTCGTACCCGAAGCCGGGAAGCGGCAGCTACGTGGTGGTCTCAGGGGACACGCTGCAGAGCATTGCGAGGTCGGCCTACGGCGACAGCAAGCTGTGGTGGAAGATCGCGCAGGCCAACGGGCTGGGCGGGGACGACGACCTGCGCATGGGGCAGTCGCTGATGATCCCGAGCGTGGCGGGCAACAGCAACGCCGCGGATGTGTTCAGGCCGTACGACC
>NZ_JBFULV010000177.1:0-7485 GCF_054049715.1 Rhizobacter sp. P5_C2
CCCTGCACCCGCCCCGGTGATCGAGACCCCGGCCTCGGCGCCTGCCGAAGCCGTGCCGCCGATCGCTGCCGCGTCGGCGCCCGAGACGGTGGCCAGCGCCCCGGCCGTGGTCGTCCCGCCGCCGCCGAAGCCCGCTCCGGCACCGGCGCCGGCGCCCGAACCCAGCTTCCTGTCGTCGCTGTTCGATGACAACCTGCCGGCGCTGCTCGGCGGCATCGCCGTGCTGCTGCTCGGCGGTTTCGCGGCGTGGCGCTTCAGCAAGCGCGCCAAGCGCGACAGCGGTGAAACCTCGTTCCTCGAAAGCCGTCTTCAACCGGACTCTTTCTTCGGGGCGAGCGGCGGCCAGCGCATCGACACGCGTGACGCCGGCGGTGCATCGTCGTCGATGAGCTATTCGCTGAGCCAGCTCGACGCCATCGGTGACGTCGACCCGGTCGCCGAGGCCGATGTCTACCTGGCCTACGGCCGCGACCTGCAGGCCGAAGAGATCCTGAAGGAAGCCATGCGCGCGAGCCCCGAGCGCCTGGCAATCCGCACCAAGCTGCTCGAGGTCTATGCGAAGCGCCGCGACACCAAGGGCTTCGAGTTGCTCGCGACCCAGCTGTTCGGCCTGACCGGCGGCCAGGGCGAAGACTGGGCCAAGGCGCAAGAGATCGGTCAGCAGATCGATCCGGAAAATCCGATGTACCGCCCGGGCGGTGGACCGTCGACCGGCCATGGCGAGCCGCGTCCGTCGGCCGAGGTGCTGGGCGCGAGCACGATGCCGCAATCGGTGCTGCCGTCGCCGTCCGAGTTCGGCGCCAGCGGATCGCACGGCAGTGGTTTCGACACCACCGGCGGCGGCATGGACCTCGACCTCGACCTGGCCCTGCCGAGCGGCTCGGCCGTGTCGGCGCCGCACCTGCCGGAAGAAACCCAGCCGCTGCCCACCGGCGAGGTCGGGCACTCGCTGGACGACATGAGTTTCGACCTGCCGCTGGATCCGCCGCCCCCGCCGCCACGTGCCGCGCCGGCCCCGGCGCGCAGCGCACCGGCCAGCGCGCCGATGGATTTCGACCTGTCCAGCATCTCGCTGGACCTTGGCGATTCAACGATCCCCGCGCCGGCCGCCCCGCGCGCCGCCGCTGCCGCACCGGCCTCGTCGAGAAACGAGTTCGGTGACATCGACCTCGGCGACGCGCCGGACGACGGCTCCGACCCGATCGCGCGCAAGCTCGAACTGGCCGAAGAATTCCGCCAGATCGGTGACATGGAAGGCGCCCGCGACCTGCTGCAGGAAGTGGTGGCCAAGGCGAGCGGTGCGACCAAGACGCGCGCTCAAGCCATGCTCAGCGACCTGGGGTGAACGAGTCGAAGCTGGCCCTTGGTATCAGCTACCAGGGTCAGGCCTACCGCGGTTGGCAGAGCCAGCCGGGCGGGCAGACGATCCAGGACCATCTCGAACGGGCGTTGTCGCAATTCGCGGCCACGCCCGTTCGCACGATGTGCGCCGGCCGCACCGATGCCGGCGTGCATGCGCTGAACCAGGTGGTGCACCTGCACGCGCCGGTGCCGCGCGAGACCGAATCGTGGATGCGCGGCACCAACCGCTTCCTGCCGCTCGACATCGCGGTGCAGTGGTGCCAGCCGGTGCCCGACGACTTCCACGCCCGCAACAGCGCGCACGGCCGCCGCTACGCCTACCTGCTGCTCGAGTCGCGCGTGCGCGCGGCGATCGGCGCCGGCGCGGCCGGCTGGGTGTTCCGCCCGCTCGACGGCGATGCGATGCGCGAGGCCGCCGCGGTGCTGATCGGCGAGCATGATTTCAGCGCCTTCCGCGCCGCCGAATGCCAGTCGCCGACGCCGGTGAAGACGCTGCGCGAGATCCGCATCCGGCGCTTCGGCGCGTACTGGCGTTTCGACTTCGACGGCAATGCCTTCCTGCACCACATGGTGCGCAACATCATGGGTTGCCTGGTAGCGATCGGCGCAGGGCAGCGCGCGCCGGGCTGGATGGCCGAGGTGCTGGCCTCGCGCTCGCGCAGCGTGGCGGCACCGACCTTTGCCCCCGACGGGCTGTACTTCGTCGGCCCGTACTACGATGCGCGCTTCGAGATTCCGTCCCACACGCCGCCGATGGACTGGCTTCCCGGCGGCGCTGGTCTTATCAGCCCCTGACCCGATGAGCGTTCGCACCCGAATCAAGATCTGCGGCCTGACGCGCGAGGCCGACGTCGACGCGGCCGTCGAGGCCGGTGCCGACGCGGTCGGCTTCGTGCTGTACGAGCGCAGCCCGCGGCACGTCAGCGTCGAGCGCGTGGCTGAGCTGGCGCGCCGCCTGCCGCCCTTCGTCACACCGGTCACGCTGTTCGTCAACGCGGCGCCAGCGCTGATCGCGAGTGCGGTCGCCGCCATCCCCAACCTGCTGCTGCAATTCCACGGCGACGAGACCCCGGCCGACTGCAGCGCAGCAGGCCGCCCGTTCCTGCGCGCCGCCCGCATGGCCGGGGATTTCGATTTGCTAGACTTCGCGGCTCAGTTCCCGCTCGCCCAGGGGCTGTTGCTCGATGCCCATGTCGACGGGTATGGCGGAGGCGGAAAGGTCTTTGATTGGTCACTCATTCCTCGAAACGTGCGCTCTCCAGTCGTTTTGTCTGGTGGGTTGCATGCCGGAAATGTGATCGAAGGAATTCTTCGGGTGCGGCCCTGGGCCGTTGACGTGAGTTCCGGCGTTGAAAGTGCCAAAGGCATCAAGGATGCCGAGGCCATCCGCCGTTTCTGCTCCGCGGTGCGCGAAGCCGATGCACTGGCATCCACCACCGCAGCCAGCACCCCGACCTGAAGCGAGTCAATCCATGTCGAACTACCAGCAGCCCGATGCCAGCGGGCATTTCGGGCCTTATGGCGGCACCTTCGTCGCCGAGACCCTGATCCACGCGCTCGATGAACTGAAGGCGGCCTATGCCGAGGCGCAGCGCGACCCGGCCTTCCGGGCCGAATACGAGTACGAACTGAAGCACTTCGTCGGCCGGCCGAGCCCGGTCTACCACGCGGCGCGCATGAGCCGCGAACTGGGCGGCGCGCAGATCTACCTGAAGCGCGAAGACCTCAACCACACCGGCGCGCACAAGATCAACAACACCATCGGCCAGGCGCTGCTCGCGCGCCGCATGGGCAAGCCGCGCGTGATCGCCGAGACCGGTGCCGGCCAGCACGGCGTGGCCACCGCCACCATCTGCGCGCGCTACGGCATGGAATGCGTCGTCTACATGGGCAGCGAAGACGTGAAGCGCCAGTCGCCCAACGTCTACCGCATGAAGCTGCTCGGCGCGAGCGTGGTGCCGGTGGAGAGCGGCTCGAAGACGCTGAAGGACGCGCTGAACGAGGCGCTGCGCGATTGGGTCACGAACGTCGAGAACACCTTCTACATCATCGGCACGGTGGCCGGCCCGCACCCGTACCCGACGATGGTGCGCGATTTCCAGCGCGTGATCGGCGACGAGTGCCTGGTGCAGATGCCCGAACTCGCCGGCCGCCAGCCCGATGCGGTGATCGCCAGCGTGGGCGGCGGCAGCAACGCGATGGGCATCTTCTATCCCTACATCGAGCATGCCGGCACGCGGCTGATCGGCGTCGAGGCGGCGGGGCAGGGGCTCGATTCGGGCAAGCATGCCGCGAGCCTCAGCGCCGGTTCGCCCGGCGTGCTGCACGGCAACCGCACCTACCTGCTGCAGGACGAGAACGGCCAGATCATCGAGACGCACTCGATCTCCGCCGGCCTCGACTACCCGGGCGTCGGCCCCGAGCATGCGTACCTGAAGGACACCGGCCGCGCCGAATACGTCGGCATCACCGACACCGAGGCGCTGAAGGCCTTCCACTACCTGTGCCGCACCGAGGGCATCATCCCGGCGCTGGAGTCGTCGCATGCGGTCGCATACGCGATGAAGCTCGCGCCGACGATGCGGCCCGACCAGCACCTGCTCGTCAACCTGTCCGGCCGCGGCGACAAGGACATCGGCACGGTGGCCGACCTGTCGGGCGAGAAGGTCCATGCCCAGCCATCCCAGGCGGGCCAGACGGTGAAGGGGCTGTCATGAGCCGCATCGCCACGCGTTTCGCCGCGCTGAAGAAAGAGGGCCGCAAGGCGCTGATCCCGTACATCACTGCCGGCGATCCGTACCCGGATGCGACGGTCGAGCTGCTGCTCGCGATGGCCGACGCGGGTGCCGACGTGATCGAACTCGGCGTGCCGTTCTCCGACCCGATGGCCGACGGCCCGGTGATCCAGAAGGCCGCCGAGCGCGCGCTCGCGAAGAACATCGGCATGGTGCAGGTGCTCGACTACGTGCGCGGCTTCCGGGCCCGCAACACGACCACGCCGCTGGTGCTGATGGGCTATGCGAACCCGGTCGAGCGCTACGACCAGCGCCACGCCGCAGGCGCCGGTGAGAGCGCCTTCGTGCGCGATGCCGCCGAGGCCGGCGTCGACGGCGTGCTGATCGTCGACTACCCGCCCGAGGAGTGCGAGGCCTTCGCCGCCCGCTTGAAGGCGAAGCAGCTCGACCCGATCTTCCTGCTCGCGCCGACCTCCACCGAACAGCGCATGAAAGAGGTCGGCCGCATCGCGACCGGCTACGTTTACTACGTCTCGCTGAAGGGCGTGACCGGTGCCGGCCACCTCGACACCGACGCGGTGGCCCGGATGGTGCCGCGGATCCAGGCCCATGTGCAGGTGCCGGTGGGTGTAGGCTTCGGAATCCGCGACGCCCAGACCGCCATCGCGGTCGCCAGGGTGTCGGATGCGGTGGTCATCGGATCCCGCATCGTGCAATTGCTTGAAACCCAGACGCGCGACAATGTCGTCCCCGCGGCCGCGGCGTTCATCGCCGAGATCCGCGCCGCCCTCGATACCCTGAAAGGAGCTCCCGCATGAGTTGGCTCGAGAAACTGCTTCCGCCGAAGATGCAGCAGACGGACCCGAGCGAGCGCCGCACGGTGCCCGAAGGCCTGTGGATCAAGTGCCCGTCGTGCGACACCGTGCTCTACAAGAGCGACCTCGAGCAGAACATCAACGTCTGCCCGAAGTGCGGGCACCACCACCGCATCCGCGCCCGCGCGCGGCTCGATGCCTTCCTCGACGGCGAAGGCCGCTACGAGATCGGGCAAGAGGTGCTGCCGGTCGACGCGCTGAAGTTCAAGGACAGCAAGCGCTACCCCGAGCGGCTCAAGGAATCGCTCGAGAGCACCGGCGAGACCGATGCGCTGGTGGTGATGGGCGGCGCGGTGCTCAGCATCCCGCTGGTGGTGGCCTGTTTCGAGTTCGACTTCATGGGCGGCTCGATGGGCTCGGTGGTCGGCGAACGCTTCGTGCGCGGCGTCGAGGCGGCGGTCGAGCAGAAGGTGCCCTTCGTCAGCTTCGCGTCCACCGGTGGCGCGCGCATGCAGGAAGGCCTGCTGAGCCTGATGCAGATGGCCAAGACCAATGCGGCGCTGACGCTGCTGGCCAAGGCGAAGCTGCCGTACATCAGCGTGCTGACCGATCCGACGATGGGCGGTGTCTCGGCGAGCTTCGCGTTCGTCGGCGACATGGTGCTGGCCGAACCGAAGGCGCTGATCGGCTTCGCCGGCCCGCGCGTCATCGAGAACACCGTGCGCGAGAAGCTGCCCGAGGGCTTCCAGCGCGCCGAGTTCCTGGTCAAGACCGGTGCGATCGACGGCATCATCGACCGGCGCGAACTGCGCACGACGATCGCCCGATCGCTCGCGATGCTGCAGCGGCAAAGCGCCGACGCGGTGGCCTGAGGCTCGCCACCTCCCCACGGAAGGCGGCCTCGGCCGCCTTTCCTTCTTTCTGAAACCACCATGGCCACACCGACCACCCTCGCCGAATGGCTCGCCCACTGCGAGCAACTGCACTCCAAGGACATCGACATGGGCCTCGAGCGCAGCCTGCTGATCAAGCAGCGGCTGGGCATTGACTTCCAGGTGCCGGTGATCACGGTGGCGGGCACCAACGGCAAGGGCTCGACCTGCGCGATGCTCGAGTCGATCGGGCTGCAGGCCGGCTACCGCGTCGGGCTCTACATCAAGCCGCATTTCGTGCACTTCGAGGAGCGCTGCCGCGTGAACGGCCGCAGCGTCGACGCGGCCGAGCTGATCCCGCACTTCCAGGCCGTCGAGGACGCCCGGGCCGGCATGCCGCTGACCTATTTCGAGTTCACGACGATGGCGATCCTGCGGCTGCTCGCGAGCGCGCCGCTCGACATGGTGATCCTCGAGGTCGGCCTCGGCGGCCGGCTCGACACCGTCAACGCGATCGACACCGATTGCGCGGTGATCACCAGCATCGACATCGACCACACCGCCTACCTTGGCACCGACCGCGAGTCGATCGGCCGCGAGAAAGCCGGCATCATGCGCACCGGCAAGCCGGTGGTGGTCGGCGACCCGATGGTGCCGGCCAGCATCGTCGCGCGTGCCGCCGAGATCGGCGCCGACTTGCGACTGCTCGGCCGCGATTTCAACTACGCCGGCGACAAGCAGCAATGGGGCTGGGGCGGGCGCGACAAGCGCTTCAACGGGCTCGCGTACCCCGCGCTGCGCGGCGCGAACCAGCTGCTGAATGCATCGGCCGCGCTGGCCGCGTTCGAGACGCTGCGAGACCGCTTGCCGATCACCGCGCAGGCGGTGCGAAACGGCTTCGCGTCGGTCGAGCTGACCGGCCGCTTCCAGATCGTGCCGGGCCAGCCGACGCTGGTGCTGGACGTCGCGCACAACCCGCACGCGGTCGGCGCGCTGGCCGAGAACCTCGACCAGATGGGCTTCTTCCCGCGCACGCACGCGGTGTTCGGCGCGATGGCCGACAAGGACCTCGAAGCGATCATCCGCCGCATGGCGCCGCTGGTCGATGCGTGGCATTTCACCGACCTGCCGATCGCGCGCGCAACCAGTGCGGCCGAGCTGCAGCAACTGCACGAACGCCTCGCGCTGAAAGGCCCCGGCCCGGTGGCTACATTCCGTCACGCGAGCCCCGAAGACGCACTGCGCGCGACGATAGCGACCGCAGACCCGGCTGATAGAATCGTGGTCTTCGGCTCGTTCTTCACCGTGGGCGGCGTGCTGAAGGACGGCATCCCCCGTCTCTCTGCCAAGCACCTGAGCTGATCGCTCGCTGCTCACCTGGAATCAGCTCTTCATGGGTCTGCTGTCCTTCCTGAAGCGCACGCCGGGCAACACGCCCAACAGCGCGTCCAAGGCCACCTCCAAGGCGAAGGCGCCCCCGGTCGCCGAATCCCCCGACACCGACACCGTCGCGCAGGCCCGCACCCGTGCGCGCCAGCGGCTCATCGGCGCGGCCGTGCTGGTGATCGCCGGCGTGATCGGCTTCCCGTTGTTGTTCGAGACGCAGCCGCGCCCGTTGCCGGTGGACACGCCGGTGGAGCTGCGGCGCGACACCTCGCCCGCGCCCGCGCCCACCCCGGCGCCCGCCACGCCCGGCGCGCG
>NZ_JBFULV010000178.1:0-7242 GCF_054049715.1 Rhizobacter sp. P5_C2
GCCTGGCCGCGCTCGCCGAGCGGCTGCAGCAGCGCCTGGGGCTGCTGGCGCCGCTGCCGCAGGTGCCGGCCTCGCGGCAGAACGCGCTCGCCGCGGCGCTGGACTGGAGCCACGGGCTGCTGTCGCCGACCGAGCAGCAGGTGTTCCGCCGGCTCGGCGTGTTCCCCGGCGCGTTCGAGCTGGACCGCGCCGCGTTGTGCCTGGCCGACGACGGCCTGCCGGCGCCGCGCGTCATCGAGACCCTGCTCGACCTGGCCGACCGCTCGCTGCTGAGCGTCGACCGCGCGAGCGCGCCGCGCTACCGCCTGCCGGAGAGCATCCGGCTGTACGCGCTCGACAAGCTGCAGGCCTCGGGCGAATCGGCGGCCGTGCGCGCTGCCTTCGCGCGCGGCATGCGCGCGGTGTTCGACGAGGCTTACGAGGACCACTGGCGATCGAACCCGCATGGCGCGCCCGGGGCCTGGCGCGAGCGCTGGGCGCCCGAGCTCGACGACCTGCGCGCCGCGCTCGACGAGGCGACCGCGAACGACCCGGACACGGCCGTCGCGCTGTACGGGTCGTCGTCACCGCTGTGGGGCGCGCTGCTGCTGCAGGCCGAGGCCCGCGAGCGCGGCGAGGCGCTGGTCGGCCGGCTCTCTGACGGCCTGCCGCTGCAGGTGCTCGCGCGCTTCTGGGAGGGCGTGGCCCGCGCGCACAGCACCGAGTACCCGCTGCGCTGCCGGGCCGCGGCCGAAGTGGCGGCGCAGCGCTACGCCGAGCTGGGCGATGCGCGCGGCGAGTACCTGGCCTGGGCCGAGTTCGCGCTGAACTGGCGCCTAGATCACCCGGAGGCAAGGCGCGCCTTGGCGCGCGCGAAGGCGATCGAGGACCCGCGCTGGCCGGCGCCGGTGCTGGTGCACGGGCGCACCACCGAGGCGGTGCTGGATTTCACCGGCGGCGATGCCGAGCGTGCGCGCGAAGCGCTGTTGTCGCTCGCAGCGCTGTGCGAGCGCGACGGCCACCTCGAGGGCAGCTTGCGCACCGGTGCGAACCTGGTCGACATCGACCGCCACACCGGCCGCACCGCCGATGCGATCCGGCGTGGCGAGGCGCTGCTGGCCCGCCTGCTGCCGGGGCGGGCGTCGGCCAACGAGTTCACGCTGTTCGCGAACCTGGTCGGCGCGCTGCTCGACCACGGCGAAGTGGCTCGGGCGCGGGCCGTCGTCGGCGAGTGCGCACGGCGCCTGCGGCGGCTGCCCGAGGACAGCTGCATGTGGTCGATGCTCGACCTGTTCGGCGCGCTGCATGCGCTGTCGGGCCGCACCGATGCGGCCGCGCGGCTCGCGGGCGCCTCGGTGCGCAACTACCGCGACCGGGGACGGCTGGTGCGGCAGCCCAACGAAGAGGCCGACCAGGTGCGGCTGGCCGGGTTGCTGGCCCGCCACCCGGACGCCGCCGAGCTGGCGGCCTGGCAGGCCGACGGCGAGCGGCTGACGATCGCCGAGGCCTGCGAGCTGGCGTTCGAGGCGGGAGCCTAGAGCTGCCGCGCCTCGAAGGTGTTGCATTGATCGACGCTGCCGGTCTGGAAGCCGCGCTTGAACCAGCTGACGCGCTGCGCGCTGGTGCCGTGCGTGAAGGTCTCGGGCACCACCGTGCCCTGCGACTTGCGCTGCAGCGTGTCGTCGCCGATCTGCGTCGCGGCGTTCAGCGCCTCCTCGACGTCGCCCTGCTCCAGGATCTGGCGCGCGCTCTGCGCGTCATGCGCCCAGATGCCGGCGAAGCAGTCGGCCTGCAGCTCCAGCCGCACGCTCAGCGCGTTCTGCTGCGCCTCGCTGCCCTTCCCGCGCATCGCGTCGACCTTGCCGCTGATGCCCATCAGGTTCTGCACATGGTGGCCGACCTCGTGCGCGATCACGTAGGCCTGCGCAAAATCGCCCGGCGCGCCGAGCCGCGTGCGCATCGTCTCGTAGAAGCCCAAGTCGATGTAGACCTTCTGGTCGCCGGGGCAATAGAACGGCCCCATCGCGGCCTCGCCGCGGCCGCAGGCGGTGGGCTCGCTGCCGCGGAACAGCCGCAGCTTCGGCTCGCGGTAGGTGCCGCCCATCTGCTTGAACTTGGCGCGCCACACGTCTTCGGTGTCGGCCAGCACCACCGAGACGAAGCGGGCCATCTTGTCGTCGGCCGGCGGTTTGCCGGCGGGCGCCTGCTGCTGCGTGGGCACCGCACCGCCGCCACCGCCGCTCAGCAGGCTCAGCACCGTGAGCGGGTTGACGCCGAAGACCCAGCCGGCCACCAGCGCGATGGCCACCGAGCCGAGGCCGATGCTGCGGCCGCCGAAGCCGCGGCCCCCTCCACCACCGCCACTGCTGCGGGCGTCTTCGACGTTGTCGCTTTCGCGGTTGCCTTCCCATTTCATGGCGTTCCCCCGGCTGGTGGCTGGAAGGACCATGGTAACGAGAAGCGCCCTCGCAGGGGCCTCCGCGTGGGAAGTCAGTGCATGTCGGGGTCGGTCGCGAGGTAATGGCCGAACAGGTGCAGCGCGGCCCGCTGCAGCGCCGCATCGGCACTGCCGTGCGCCACGGCGATCCGCTCGTAGGCATAGGGCCGGTCGAACATCATGCGGGCGATGTTGACCGGCGTTCCCTCGCGGGCCATCAGCGTGCGAAAGACCGCCAGCGCGTGCAGATCGGCGATCAGCGGCTGTTGGCGCAGCGCGTCGGGCGCCGGCAATGGCGACGGCGAAAGCGTCGACGGGGAGAGCGGATCAGTCAGGGCCGGCATGAGACCTCCATGCATCGCGGCGCGAGACCTGCGCCGTGCTGCCCACGATAGCCAGCGGGCGCGCACCGTGATCGGGCGATATGGAGGGCGTGCGGCGGCTACTTCGGCGGCGGCGAGGGCGGTGGCCCCGGATCCGCGACGCCGTGCACGACCGGCCCGGTGTCGCGGATGAAGTCGTCGAGCTTGTCGCACCAGTCGGCGGCGGGCGCCTCGAGCGCTTCGAGCGACAGCACGTCGATGCCGGCATCGGCCAGCATCTTGTCCGAGGCCTGGTTCAGCGCGACCTGGTGGGATTTCTTCTCGAGGAACACCACCCGCTTGATGCCGACCTGGATGATCGACTGCACGCAGCGCGGGCACGGGAACTGGGTCGTGTAGATCGTGCTGGCGGTGAGCGGCAGCACGACGCAGTTGAGGATGGCGTTCACCTCGGCGTGCACGATGTAGCTGTGGCGCGACTGCACCGGGTCGTCGTCGATGTCGCTCCAGTACGACGGGTCGTCGTCGTTGCAGCCGCGCGGCAGGCCGTTGTAGCCGACGCCCAGGATCTTGTTGTCGGCACTCGCGATGCAGGCGCCGTTGCGCTTGCGGCCATCCTTGGAGCGGGCCGCCGCGAGCAGCGCGACGCCCATGAACATCGAATGCCAGTGGATCAGCGGGGTGTTTTGCATGGCCGACATGTTAGGGCCGGTTCAGCGTCGTCAAGCCGCGGGCAGCTCGGCCACGTCGCTGCGGTCCTTCAGGTTCACGCCGCTCAGCTGCAGGCGCAGCGATTCGCGCGCCAGCCACAGCAGCCGCCGCGCCGCGGGCGCGTAGGGCAGCCCCTCGGGCCGCACGTTCGAAATGCAGTTGCGCTCGGCATCGCTGCGCCCGCGGCGCGGCGCCCAGGTGAGGTAGAGGCCCAGGCTGTCCGGCGAACTGAGCCCCGGGCGCTCGCCGATCAGCATCACCACCAGCCGGGCCCGCAGCAGCTCGCCGACCGGGTCGCCGAGCGCGACGCGGGCCTGCCGCGCGACGACGATCGGGCCGAAACGCCATTCGGGCGGCGCCTGCGCGCGGATCTCGGCGATCAGCGGCGCGGCATGCCGGCTCACCGCCAGCGACGACAGGCCATCGCCGACCACCAGCTGCAGGTCGAAGCCGCCCGGCTCGTCGGCCAGCCGCGCCATCGAGGCTTCGTCGAGCCGCCGGCCCAGGTCGGGCCGCAGCAGGTAGGTCGCGCGATCGGGCGCCGCGCTGTGCACCTGCAGCGTCGGCCAGCCGGCCTGCTGCAGCGTCGCGCACAGTGCGTCGGCATCGAGCGGCACATGCACCGCATCGCGCGCCTGCGCGTGGGCAAAGCCGAAGCGCAGCAGCTCGGCGGTCGGCAGGCTGACGCCCGCGCGGCCCAGCGCCACCCGCGCCGCGGTGTGCACGCGCAGCCCGCCCCACGGGTCGCGGGTGATCGCGTCCTTGGCCTCGTTCGTCACGCGGCGAGCCTCGGCAGGTCCAGGCGCTCGATCAGGCTGTGCCCGGCCGCGATCGGCAGCACGCGGCCGGCCTCGTCGGTGATGCGCATCTTGTGCAGCCAGGCCTCGAACTCCGGCGCGCGCTGCAAGCCGAGCAGCTCGCGCAGGTACAGCGCGTCGTGGAACGAGGTGCTCTGGTAGTTCAGCATGATGTCGTCGGCGCCCGGCACGCCCATGATGAAGCTCAGGCCGGCCGCGCCGAGCAGCGTCATCAGCGTGTCCATGTCGTCCGAGTCGGCCTCGGCATGGTTGGTGTAGCAGACGTCGCAGCCGAGCGGCAGGCCCATCAGCTTGCCGCAGAAGTGGTCCTCCAGGCCGGCACGGATGATCTGCTTGCCGTCGTACAGGTACTCCGGCCCGATGAAGCCGACCACGGTGTTGGTCAGCAGCGGCGAGAACGCGCGTGCCACCGCGTAGGCGCGCGCCTCGCAGGTCTGCTGGTCGACGCCGTGGTGCGCATCGGCCGACAGCGCCGAGCCCTGGCCGGTCTCGAAATACATCACGTTGGCGGTGGCCGCGTCGCCCACCGTCGCGCGCTTCAGCGACAGCGCGGCCGCCTGCGCCTCGCGCAGCAGCGCGAGATCGATGCCGAAGCTGGCGTTCGCCCGTTGCGTGCCGGCCACCGACTGGAACACCAGGTCGACCGGCGCGCCGGCCTCGATCGCCTGCACGGTGTTGGTGACGTGGGTCAGGATGCACGACTGCGTCGGGATCTCGAAGCGGCGGATCAGCTCGTCGAGCAGGTGCAGCAGGTCGACCAACGCCGGCATGCTGTCGCTGACCGGGTTGATGCCGATCACCGCATCGCCGGCGCCGTAGAGCAGGCCGTCGAGCATCGACACCGCGATGCCGCGCGGGCTGTCGGTCGGGTGGTTCGGCTGCAGGCGCACCGAGAGGCGGCCGGGCAGCCCGATGGTGTTGCGGAAGCGGGTGACGACACGGCATTTGCGCGCGGCCAGGATCAGGTCCTGGTTGCGCATCAGCTTGCTGACGGCGGCTGCCATCTCGGGCGTGATGCCGGCGCGAACGCGCGCGAGGGTGGCTTCGTCGGCCGCATCGGAGAGCAGCCAGTCGCGCAGGCCGCCGACCGTCAGCTGCGAAATCGGCGCGAAGGCGTCGCGGTCGTGCGTGTCGATGATGAGCCGCGTGACCTCGTCGTCTTCGTAGGGCACCAGCGCTTCGTCGAGGAAGCGCTGCAGCGGCAGGTCGGCCAGGCACATGCGGGCGGCCATGCGCTCGGCGGCGCTGCCGGCCGCGATGCCGGCGAGCTGGTCGCCCGAACGCGCCGGGGTGGCGCGCGCCATCACCGCCTTCAGATCGGCGAACTGCCAGGTCTGCGTGCCGATGGTGTGGCGATAGCGCATGCTTTTCCTCAGGGCTGGGCGGCAAGAGCCGCGGCGCGCCGCTCGCGGCCGCTGACCAGGAACAGCACGGTGGCCGCGGCCATCAGCCCGGCGAAGATCAGCGACAGCAACAGGTTGTACCAGACCATCGCGACGAGGCACAGCAGCGCGAGCGCCAGCGCGATGGCGGGAAACACCGGGTAGCCGATGGCGGGGAACGGCCGCTCGAGGGTGGGCTCTTTCTTGCGCAGCGCGAACAGGCTGAGCATCGACATGATGTACATCACGATCGCGCCGAACACCGACATCGTGACGATGTTGGCGGTGAGCGTCTGGCCACCGAACGAGAACAGCTCGTCGCTGAAGATCGCCGCGATGCCGATCACGCCGCCGGCCAGCACCGCGCGGTGCGGCGTGCCGAAGCGCGGGTGGATGACGGCGAGCCAGGCGGGCAGGAAGCCGGCGCGGGCCAGCGCGAACATCTGCCGCGAGTAGCCGAGGATGATGCCGTGGAACGAGGCCACGAGGCCGAACAGCCCGATCCACACCAGCATGTGCAGCCAGCCGCTGTTCTCGCCGACGACGGTCTTCATGGCCTGGGGCAGCGGGTCGTTGATGTTGGAGAGCTTGCGCCAGTCGCCGACGCCGCCGGCGAACACCATCACGCCGATCGCGAGCAGCACCAGCGTGACGATGCCGGCGATGTAGGCCACCGGGATGGTGCGCTTCGGGTCCTTGGCTTCTTCGGCGGCCATCGCGACGCCCTCGATCGCGAGGAAGAACCAGATCGCGAACGGAATGGCCGCGAACATGCCGGACAGCGCGAGCGGGCTGAAGCTGTCCTGCCCGGCCCAGCCGTGCGCGACGAAGTTGGCGGCCGAGAAGCCGGGGGCGACCACGCCCATGAAGACCAGCAACTCGAAGATCGCGAACACGGTGACGATCAGCTCGAAGGTGGCGGCCGTGCGCACGCCGACGATGTTGAGTGCCATGAACACGATGTAGGCGCCGCAGGCCATCAGCTTCGGGCTGGCGGCCGGAAACTGCACCTGCAGGTAGGCGCCGATGGCCATCGCGATGGCGGGGGGTGCGAACACGAACTCGATCAGCGTGGCGAAGCCGGCGATCAGGCCGCCGACCGGGCCGAAGGCGCGGCTGGCGTAGGCGAACGGGCCACCGGCGTTCGGGATCGCGGTGGTGAGTTCGGTGAAGCTGAAGATGAAGGTGGTGTACATCGCCGCGACGACGGTGGCGGTGACGAGGAAGCCGAGGGTGCCGGCGCTGGCCCAGCCGTAGCTCCAGCCGAAGTACTCGCCGGAGATGACCAGCCCGACGGCCAGTCCCCACAGGTGCCAGGCGTTCAGCGTGGCTTTGAGATGACCCGTCTGTTGACCCGCTTGTTGACCCGTTTGCATGAAAGCTCCAATCGCTCAGGACAAGGTTTGGAAGGGGACTGCTGTTGTGGTTTACGCAAGATTTGTTCCGCGCGGGCGCGGCGGGTGGCGGGAGGGGGCGGGGGCTCATGCTGGGGCGGTCGGCCCGGGGGCCGACTCCACGAAGAAGATCGGCTTTGGGGATGCATCGGCAAACTCCCTCCACTCACTTCGTTCGTTGTGGTCAAACAGTGCCGA
>NZ_JBFULV010000179.1:0-7216 GCF_054049715.1 Rhizobacter sp. P5_C2
GGCGCACGCGGTGCTGCTGCAGACCGCCCGCCCGGGCCGCGCGGCGCTGTCGTTCGACGAGGCCCAGGCGCAGCTGCAGCGCGAGGCGCAGCGCGGGCTGTTCGATGCCGAGGTGGTGGCCGCGCTCGGCGGCGCATCGCGCGCGGCCGAGGCGCCGCGTGCGGCCGAGCCCACCGGCCTGTTGACCGGCCGCGAGGTCGAGGTGCTGCGCTGCATCAGCCTCGGCGAGAGCAACAAGGAAGCGGCCCGCACGCTCGGCATCAGCCCGAGCACCGTGCGGGCCCACCTCGAGAACATCTTCCGCAAGCTGGAATGCAGCACCCGGGCCGCCGCCACCCTGAAGGCGATGACGACCGGGCTGCTCTGACCCTCAAGCCGCGATGCCGAACAGCTCCAGCAGTGCCTGCCGCATCGGCGCCTCGCCGACCGCATGCGTGTCATGGTGCGATCCCCCCGGCACCAGCACGAAGCGCTTGGCCGACACCGCCGCGTCGAACAGCGCCCGCCCCAGCGCGTGCGGGATCAGCCGGTCGTCGTCGCCATGCACCACCAGCACCGGGGCGCGCACCGCCCCGATCTTCTGGGCCGCATCGAAGCGCTGCGTGATGAAGCGGCGCACCGCCGACCAGCCGAAGCTGAAGCTCGCGACCACGTCGGACAGCGACGTGAAACTGCTCTCGATGATCAGACCGGCCGCGTCGTCGACCTCGGACGCCAGGTGGATCGCGATCGCGCCCCCCAGCGAGTGGCCGAAGATGTAGCGCGCATGGCCCGGCTGCCGGGCCGCGAGCCATTGCCAGGCGGCGCGGGCGTCTTCATAGGCGCTGGCTTCCGACGGCAGCTCGCCGCCGCTCTTGCCGAAGCCCCGGTAGTCGACCGCCAGCACCGAGAAGCCCATGCGCTGCAGCCGGCGCAGGCGTTCGGCGCTGCAGCTCACCTCGTGTTGCGCGCCGTGCAGGTACAGCAGCAGCGGCGCCTGCGCATCGTCGTGCGGGTGCCACAGCCCGTGCAGCCGCACCGCCTGCCCGCTGAGCGCCGAGTCGAAACCGATCCACACCTCGTGCATGTCGGTCAGCCGGCGCAGCGCGCGCGCCTGCGACCAGCGGTTGCGCTTCTGCGGCCGGAAGATCCACTTGCGCTGCTGCGTGTCGATCAGCCGGTCGCCGGCGACCGCGGCGAACGCGGTCAGCGCGGCGGCAGGYCAGCCGGCACGGGTGAGGGCATAGGGAAGCTGCATGCCCTGATCTTCGGCTGCGGCGCCCTTCGCTTGAATCCCCGGGTCACGCTCCCCGCGTTCAAGTGGCCGCAGTTCCCAACATTCGTTCTCACGAGCTGCTCAATGCGCGTGCGCTTCGAGCAGCTGCACCGTCTTGTTGGGCAGCTTGATGGCGCTCTTCTCGCGCTCGGCCCGCGCCTCGTGGCACATCTTCATGCCGGTGTGGTGCTCCAGGATCTCGGCCACCCAGTCGACGAACACCCGCACCTTCGACGACAGGTGGCGGTTCGACGGGTACACGACGTGGAACGGGATCTCGTCCGACAGCCAGTCGCACATCAGCAGCTCCAGCACGCCGCAGCTCGGGTACTGGCGGAACATGTAGGTCGGCAGCCGGCCGACGCCCAGCCCCGCCAGGCAGGCGTCGACGTACGCATTGGAGTCGTTCAGCGTCAGCGGGCTGTCCACCGGCAGCAGGATGCGCTCGCCGTTGCGCACGAAGTCCCAGTCGAACACCTGGCCGGTGCGCAGCGAGAAATAGTTCAGGCAGGTGTGCTTCTTGAGATCCAGCGGGTGCTGCGGGCGGCCGCGGCGCGCCAGGTAGCCGGTGGTCGCGCAGGTCACCAGGTTCATCGTGCCGACGCGGCGCACCACGACGGACGGGTCCGACACCTCGCCGACGCGCAGCGCGCAGTCGATGCCCTCGCTCAGCAGGTTCGGCGGCCGGTCGCTGCAGCCCAGCTCCAGCTCGATGTCGGGGTAGCGCTCGAAGAACGACGGCAGCAGCGGGATCAGCAGCCGGCTCGCCACCGCGGTGCTCACGTCCACCCGCAGCTTGCCGCGCGGCGAGGCCTGGCTGGACGAGAATGACTCCTCGGCGTCACGCAGATCCTCGAGGATGCGCACGCAGCGTTCGTAATAGGCGGCGCCGTCTGCCGTCACCGACACCTTGCGGGTCGTCCGGTGCAGCAGCCGCACCTTCAGGTGGCCCTCCAGCTCGGCGACGCTGGCCGACAGCGTCGCTTTCGGCATGTTCAGCAGCACCGCTGCACTGGTGAAACCGCCGGTGTTGACGACGCCGACGAAGGCTTGCATGGCTTTGATGGTGTCCATTGTCCCGATTCCTGAACAGTCATTCCGCAAAACGCTACTTTATAACTGATTCACAGACCAATACATTTGATGGTGCAACGCAGCATGGGGTATTTCCCGTGACTGTCGACTATTTCCATTTGTCTCTTTTATTTCGGTGGGGCCGCGTGCTCCGCTGTCCAGGATGACCCCCATGACCCTCCGTCCCACCTCCCTGATGTTCTCGACCGTCGCGTTGACGCTCGTGTCGGCTGCCATGTTGTCGCTGAGCGGCTGCTCGCGCGGCGGTGAAGCGATGGCCGCCACGGCTGGTGGGCCGCCGCCGGCGCCGCCGGTTAGCGTCGCCGTCGTCGTCTCGCGCAACGTTGTCGAGCAGCAGGATTTCTCCGGCCGCATCGAAGCCATCGAGTCGGCGCAGATCCGTGCCCGCGTGCCCGGCACCATCGACGCGGTGCAGTTCAAGCCCGGCGCGCTGGTCAAGAAGGGCGACGTGCTGTTCGCGATCGACCCGCGCAGCTACCAGGCCGAGGTGGCCAAGCTCGAAGCGGCGGTCGCCAGTTCGAAGGCCAAGGCCGACCTCGGCCGCACCGAGCTCGAGCGCTCGAAGCGCCTGATGGCCGACAACGCGATCGCCCAGCGCGATTTCGACGAGCGTGCCGCCAGCGCCCGCCAGCTCGAAGCCGGCGCGCAGGCCGACCAGGCCGCGCTCGCGGTCGCGAAGCTGAACCTCGAATACGCCGTCGTGCGGGCGCCGTTCGCCGGCCGCATCGGCAAGGCCGAGGTCACCGTCGGCAACCTGATCGACAGCAGCGTCGTGCTGACCTCGCTGGTCTCGATCAGCCCGGTCTACGTGAGCTTCGACGGTGACGAATCCACCTTCCTGAGCATCGGCGGCGCCGCCCGCGAAGGCGGCAAGGGCGTCAAGGTGCGCACCGGGCTGACCAACGAAAGCGGCTTCCCGCACGAAGGCCGGCTCGACTTCATCGACAACCGGGTCGACCCGGCCTCCGGCACGGTGCGCATGCGCGCGGTGCTCGAGAACAAGGACGGCGCGCTGATCCCCGGGCTGTTCGCGCGGGTGCAGGTCGGCGCCGACATCGGCGCACCGGCCGCGCTGCTGATCAACGACACCGCGATCGGCACCGACCAGAACCGCAAGTACGTCTACGTCGTCAACGCCGAGAACAAGGCCGAGTACCGCGTCGTGCAACTCGGCCCGCTGGTCGATGGCTTGCGCGTCGCGCGCACCGGGCTGAAGCCGGGCGAGCGCATCGTCGTCAACGGCCTGCAGCGCGTGCGCCCGGGTTCGCCGGTCGCCCCTGAAGTCGTCGCGATGAATGCCGACACGGCAGCCAGCGCCCCGGCTCGCCAGTAATCGGCCAGACAAAAAGTCAGATCGAAAGACCCCATGCGATTCTCAAAATTCTTCGTGGACAGGCCGATCTTCGCGGCCGTGTTGTCCATCCTGTTGTTCCTCGCCGGGTTGATCGCGATCTTCCGGCTGCCGATCTCGGAATACCCCGAGGTCGTGCCGCCGTCGGTCGTCGTCAGCACGCGCTTCCCGGGTGCCAACCCGACCGTGATCGCGCAGACCGTGGCCGCGCCTCTCGAAGAGGCCATCAACGGCACCGAGAACATGCTGTACATGGCCTCGCAGGCCACCGGCGACGGCGGCATGAACCTGACCGTCACCTTCAAGGTCGGCACCAACGTCGAGCAGGCTGAAACGCAGGTGCAGAACCGCGTGCAGCGTGCCTTGGCGCGCCTGCCCGAAGAAGTGCGGCAGATCGGCGTGACCACCGTCAAGAGCTCGCCCAACATCACGATGGTGGTGCACTTGCTCTCGCCGAACTCGCGCTACGACGAGGTCTACCTGCGCAACTACGCGGTGCTCAACATCAAGGACCGGCTGGCCCGCGTGGCCGGCATGGGCCAGGTGCAGGTGTTCGGCGCCGGCGACTACTCGATGCGCGTCTGGCTCGACCCGCAGAAGATCGCCGCGCGCGGCCTGACTGCGCCCGACGTGGTGGCCGCGATCCGCGAGCAGAACGTGCAGGTGGCCGCCGGCGTGGTCGGCGCCTCGCCCGCGAAAGACGCGCCGTTCCAGCTGTCGGTCAACACGCAAGGCCGCCTGAGCACCGAAGAGGAATTCGGCGACATCATCATCAAGACCGGCAGCCTCACCGCCAGCGGCGGCGTGATCCGCCTGCGCGACGTGGCCCGCCTCGAGCTGGGTGCCTCCACCTACTCGCTGCGCTCGCTGCTGAACAACAAGCCGGCGGTCGCGCTCGGCCTGTTCGAAGCACCGCAATCGAACGCGCTGCAGATCTCGACCGACGTGCGCGCGCTGATGGAAGACCTGAAGAAGGACTTCCCGCAGGACCTCGAATACGCCATCGTCTACGACCCGACGCAGTTCGTGCGCGACTCGATCTCGGCCGTGATCCACACGCTGCTCGAGGCGATCGCGCTGGTGGTGCTGGTGGTGATCGTGTTCCTGCAGACCTGGCGCGCGTCGCTGATCCCGCTGCTGGCCGTGCCGGTGTCGGTGATCGGCACGATGGCGGTGCTGCTGGGCTTCGGCTTCTCGATCAACACGCTGTCGCTGTTCGGGCTGGTGCTCGCGATCGGCATCGTGGTCGACGATGCGATCGTGGTGGTCGAGAACGTCGAGCGCAACATCGCCAACGGGCTGAGTCCGCGCGACGCCACCATCCAGGCGATGAAGGAGGTCTCCGGGCCCATCATCGCGATCGCGCTGGTGCTGTGCGCGGTGTTCGTGCCGATCGCGTTCGTCTCCGGGCTGACCGGCCAGTTCTACCGCCAGTTCGCGCTGACCATCGCGATCTCCACGGTGATCTCGGCCTTCAACTCGCTGACGCTGTCGCCGGCGCTGGCCGCCGTGCTGCTGAAGCCGCACGGTGCCCCGAAGGACAAGCTGGCGCGTGCGATGGACTGGGCCTTCGGTGGCTTCTTCCGCGTGTTCAACCGCTTCTTCGACCGCTCATCGCACGGCTACACCGGCGGCGTCAAGCGCGTGCTGGCGCACAAGGGCGCGACCCTCGTGGTCTACGTGCTGCTGATCGTCGGCGCGGTGTTCATGTTCCGCATCGTGCCGTCGGGGTTCGTGCCGGCCCAGGACAAGCAGTACCTGGTCGGCTTCGCCCAGCTGCCTGACGCCGCCTCGCTCGACCGCACCGAAGGCGTGATCCGCCGCATGTCGGAGATCGCTCAATCGGTGCCGGGCGTCAAGAGCTCGGTGGCCTTCCCGGGCCTGTCGATCCACGGCTTCATGAACGCGCCGAACTCCGGCATCGTGTTCTACACGCTCGACGATTTCGACAAGCGCAAGGGCGCCGCCCTGTCCAGCGGCGCGATCGCGGCCGAGGTCAACAAGCGGCTCGGCGCGATCCAGGACGCCTTCATCATGGTGTTCCCGCCGCCGCCGGTGAACGGCCTCGGCACGATCGGCGGCTTCAAGCTGTACGTCGAAGACCGCGCCAACCTCGGCCCCGACGCGCTGTACCAGGCGGTGCAGGCGCTGCAGATGAAGGCCTGGCAGACGCCGCAGCTGGCGGGCGTGTTCTCGGGCTACCAGATCAACGTGCCGCAGCTGAAGGCCGACGTCGACCGCACCAAGGCCAAGCAATTGGGCGTGCCGCTGGCCGACATCTTCGACACGATGCAGATCAACCTCGGTTCGCTCTACATCAACGACTTCAACAAGTTCGGCCGCACCTACCAGGTGATCGCGCAGGCCGACGCGCCGTTCCGCTCCGACGCCTCGGCGATCGGGCAGTTCAAGGTGCGCAACGCCGCGAACGAGATGGTGCCGCTGGGCAGCCTGGTGAACGTCAGCAACACCTATGGTCCCGACCGTGTCGAGCGCTACAACTCGTACATGGCGGCCGACTTCAACGGCGGCCCGGCACCGGGCGTGTCGTCGGGGCAGGCGCAGGACATCATGGCCAAGCTGGCGGCCGAGACGCTGCCGCGCGGCATCAACTTCGAGTGGACCGACCTCACGTACCAGGAGATCCTGGCCGGCAACACGCTGGTGATCGTGTTCCCGCTGTGCGTGCTGCTGGTGTTCCTGGTGCTGGCCGCGCAGTACGAGAGCTGGACGCTGCCGCTGGCGGTGATCCTGATCGTGCCGGCGTCGATCCTGTGCGCGCTGCTGGGCGTCTACCTGACCAAGGGCGACAACAACATCTTCACGCAGATCGCGTTGTTCGTGCTGGTGGGGCTGGCGTCGAAGAACGCGATCCTGATCGTCGAGTTCGCCCGTGACCTGGAGCACCAGGGCAAGAGCATCGTCGAGGCCGCGCTCGAAGCCTGCCACCTGCGCCTGCGCCCGATCCTGATGACCTCGATCGCGTTCATCATGGGCGTGCTGCCGCTGGTGTTCTCGTCGGGTGCCGGTTCGGAAATGCGCCATGCGATGGGCGTCGCGGTGTTCGCCGGCATGCTAGGCGTGACGCTGTTCGGCCTGTTCCTGACCCCGTTGTTCTACGTGCTGCTGCGCAAGCTCGCGGTGGCGATCGAAGGGCGCTCCGGCGCTGCCGCGGCGCCGGTGGCGCACGAGGCGACGACCTGAGCAACGACAAGACCATGACACACACTTTGTTCAAGACTTCCGCGCTGGTGACGGCGCTGGTGCTGGCGGGTTGCTCGCTGGCCCCGACGGTGCCGCAGCCCGATGTGGGCGTGCCGTCGGCCTACAAGGAGATGACGGCCGTCGAGAGCGGCTGGAAGGCCGCCGCGCCGTCCGAGGCGCAGCAGCGTGGCGCCTGGTGGGCGACCTTCGGCGATGCGAAGCTGGATGCGCTCGAGGAGCAGGCCGCGAAGGCGAGCCCGACGCTCGCGTCGGCCGCTGCCCGCGTCAAGGCGGCGCGCGCCACGCTCGGC
>NZ_JBFULV010000180.1:0-7007 GCF_054049715.1 Rhizobacter sp. P5_C2
GGGGTCGGGTTGCGCGACGAGGTGTCGCGGGGGCCCGACGGCCCGCCGGGCTGCGGCGGCCGGCCGAACGCGGTGTTGGTATTGGTGTTGGGACCGCCCCGCTGCGCAGCGGGCTCGCTGCGGCGGGCCGGCGGCAACGGGTCGCGGCGCGGGCGTTGCATCGGCGCTTCGTCGCGGCGCGCGGTGGCCGGGCCGGTCGGCCGGGGCCGGTGGTTGTCGGTTCTGTTGTCGGTTCTGTTGTCGGTTCTGTCACGGGTCCTGTCGTCAGGCCTGTCACCGGCCCTGCCACGCGACACCGGCGGCTCGCCCCGGCGCGCGAACTCGGCCGGCGGCTGGTCGCCGAAGCGCTGCCGCAGTTGCTCCTGGTAGCGCGCCTCGCGCTCGGCGCGCTCGGCCTGGGCCTGCGCCAGCGTCGGCCGCTTCTGCACGCCGGACCCGGCACCACGCAGCGGCGCACGCGCCGGCTTGTCGGGGGCGGACTTGCCCGCGACTTTCTTCAGTTTCAGCGTGGCCATGGTGGGTTCCAGATCGGTAATCCCCGATTGGAACATGCATGGGGGGTGCGTCAACCCGCCAGCAGCCCCAGCTTCACGCACAGGTCGCGGGTGATGCCCATGTGCCGGTCCAGCTCGTCGAGCAGCGGCTCGACCGGTGTCGTCGAGCCCTCTGCCGCGGCCTCCTGCAGCCGCGTCGCGGTGTCGGCCACGCTGCGCAGGCCCAGGCTCAGTGCGGCGCCCTTCAGCGCGTGCGCCTGGCTGCGCATGCTGTCGTGGTCGCGCCGGCCCTGGGTCTGCCGCAGAGATTGCAGCGTGCCGCTGTGCAGGCTGAAGAAGCGACCCAGCAGCTCGGCGTACTTGGCCGGTGAGAGCGCGACGCTGACGTTGTCGACCGTCGCCTGGTCGAGCGCGGATGCCGATGCGGCCGGTGCGCCGCCGTCGATCGGCGTGAACAGCGGCGTCGCGTGCTGGCCGTAGCGGCCGAGCACCTCGCGCAGCTGCGGCAGGTGCGCCGGCTTCGTCAGGAAGCCGTTCATGCCGGCCTGGCGGGCGCGTTCCTGCGATTCCTCGAACGCATCGGCGGTCAGCGCGATGATCGGCAGCTCGCCCTTCGGGGGCGGCATCGCGCGGATCGCCCGCGCCGCCGCGAAGCCGTCCATCAACGGCATGTGCAGGTCCATCAGCACGACGTCGAACTCCTGCGCCTGCACCGCGCGCACCGCCTGCTCGCCGTTCTCGCTGAACACCGCCTGGTGGCCCAGCTTGTCGAGCACCGCCTCGAGGTAGGCGCGGTTCACCGGATGGTCTTCGGCGACCAGCACGCGCATCGGCCGCACGGTGGCCGCGCCGTTCGCGGCCAGGCCGGGTGCCATGCCGGCCGGCGCATCGATCGCCGGCAGCGGCAGGCTCACGACGAAGCGGCTGCCGACGCCCGCCTGGCTGGTGACCGCGATGTCGCCGCCCATCAGCCGCGCCAGGCTGCGCGAGATCTCCAGCCCGAGGCCCGCGCCACCATGGCGGCGCGAGGTGGTGTCGTCGCCCTGCGAAAACCGTTGGAACAAGCGCGAGAGCATCGCGGCATCCATGCCGATGCCGGTGTCGACCACGCTGAACAGCAGCGCGCCGTCGGCATGCCGCGTCACCGCCAGGCTCACCATGCCGGCGTTCGAGAACTTCAGCGCATTGCTCAGCAGGTTGAACAGGATCTGCTTCAGCCGGGTCGCGTCGGCACGCACCCACGGCGGCACGTCGGGCGCGATGCTGACCTGCAGCTGCAGGCCCTTGGCATGCGCCTGCACGCGCATCAGCGCATCGACCTGGCCGAGCATCGCCACCAGGTCCAGCGGCTGCGGCGCGACCTGCAGGTTGCCCGACTCCAGCTTCGAGATGTCGAGGATGTCGTTCAGGATCGCGAGCAGGTGGTTCGCCGACTCCTTCGCGGTGGTCAGGAAGCCGGCCTGCTGCGTCGACAGCGGCGTGTCCTGCAGCAGCGACATCATTCCCAGCATGCCGTGGAAGGGCGTGCGGATCTCGTGGCTCATGTTGGCCAGGAACACGCTCTTCGCGCGGCTGGCCGATTCGGCCTCGGTGCGGGCCACCGCGAGGTTGTCGGCGAGCGCCTGCAGCCGCTCGCCGCGATCGGACAGGCCGCGGAACTGCCGCAGCACGATCAACGCGAACGCGATCAGCAGCACGCACTGGAACAGCGTCAGCCCGAGGCTCAGCTGCGATTGCGTGCGCACCGCGGCATTGCGTTGCGACACGCGTTCGTACAGCAGGTGCGAGGCGCCGAGCGACAGGTCGTGCAGCGGCACGCTCAGGCCGTCGAGCCGCACCAGCAGCTGACGCAGCGCGGCGGCGTCGAGCGGGGCCGCCGGCTTCTCGCCGAGGTAGCGGTCGGCCTCGTCGACGAAGGCGCGCACCTGCTGCATCGCCTGCGTGTAGATGCCGTGGTCGGGCATGATGCGCGCCGCGCGGTCGTGATCGACCAGGCTGATGCGGCTCACGAAGATGTCGTAGCGGTTCTGCAGCGCCTCGGGCGCCGCGGCATGCGACTGCGCGAGCGACAGGTCGGCCAGCGCCTCGTGCATCTGGTTGCGCAGCCGCAGGTGTTCGGTCTCCAGCTGGAAGAAGCTCCAGCCGAGCGCGTCGTTCTGATAGTGCACGCTGCTGTCGAGCAGGTTGTACTGGCGCCACTGCACGTAGACGGCGGCCAGCAGCGCGAGCACCAGCGTGGTCGCCAGCATCACGAGCCAGCCGCGGCGGGGCGGGGTCACCGGCAAGGCGTCTGAAGCGGCGGCCCCGGTCATCGGATCTCGAGCAGCCGCAGCTGCCACACCGCACGGCCGTAGTGCACCGCGGTGCGCAACTCGGGCTGGTCGTCGAAGGGGTAGATGATGACCAGCGGCCCCTTGTCGCGCACCGGCATCGGCTTGTCGTCGAGCAGCCAGGCCACCATCACGTCGCTGGCCGCGGCATCCTCGATCGGGATGTCGACCTTGTAGTCGTTCAGCGCCACCGCCCGCACCACCTGGCCCTGCGCGCCGGCGGCGGCCAGCAGGTCGCGCAACCGCACGCCGGTGAACTTGCGCGGCTTGGCGTACCACGGCGTGCGGGTCGAGAAGCTCTGCTGCGGCAGCTTCTGCAGCGCGGCCAGGTCGAACGACAGGCCATCGGGGCCGTTGCGCTGCTGGATACTGCCGGCGATCGTCAGCAGCGGCTTGCCCTCGGGGGCCGCGTCGGCCGCACGCACCGCGCCGGCCGCCAGCAGGCCGGCCGCGGCGAGCAGCGCGCAGGCCCAGCGTGTCCGCCAATGTCTCCCCCCATGTCCCGGTCGTCCCATCTGACGGATTCTGCATTGGTTTCACGTCGTGACCCCCTCGTGACCCGTCATCACGGGCCGGCATACTGCAAGCCGATGACATCGACCTCCGTGAGCCGGGTGTTCTTCATCGCCGTCGCCGGCACGCTCGGCGTGTGGCTCGCGCGCCGTGCCTGGGCGGCCTGGCGCGAGCGATCCGGGCTGCGGGTGATCCGCGAGCAGGCCTTCCCGGGCTTCCTGCGCGGCAAGCTGCGCGGCCTGTATCCCGGGCTGGACGACCAGGCGCTGGCCGACGTGGAGCGTGGGCTGCGGCAGTTCTTCGTCGCCTGTGCGCGCTCGCGTGGCGCGTTCGTCGCGATGCCGTCGCGCGTCGTCGACGCGCTGTGGCACGAGTTCATCCTGCACACCCGCGCCTATGATGCGTTCTGCCGGCGCGCGTTCGGCCGCATGCTGCACCACACGCCGGCGCAGGCGCTGGTGCCCGCCGGCCCCGATGGCGATCGCAAGGCGGGCCTGCGCCGCGCCTGGTTCTGGAGCTGCAAGGAAGAGGGGCTCGACCCGCAGCGTGCGGGCCGGCTGCCGATGCTGTTCGCGCTGGACGCAGCGCTCGCGATCCCCGACGGCTACCGCTACGTGCCCGACTGCAGCCTGCTCGGCGCCGACCGCGGCAGCACGCATTGCGCGAGCGACATCAGCTGCGGAGGCTCGTGCGGGTCAGGCAGCGACTCGAGCGATGGCTCGGGCAGCAGTGCCGATGGCGGGGACGGCGGCGGTGGAGGAGATGGCGGTGGCTGCGGCGGCGGGGGCGGCGACTGAGCCTGGCCCGGCCACGCGGTATCGTCAGCCGAAGTGGCAGATGTAGTGCATCGTGCTCGTCACCTCGATGTCGAAGGCCGACTGGCCCGGCACCGGGAACGACTGGCCGGCGCCGTACGACTGCCAGGTCTCGCTGCCGTCCAGTCGGATGCGGCAGGCGCCTTCGACGATGTCCATCACCTCCGGCGCGCCGGTCGTGAAGCGCAACGCCGACGGCAGGATCACGCCGACGCTCTTTTTGCTGCCGTCGGCCAGTTCGATGCCGTGCGAGACGCACTTGCCATCGAAGTAGACGTTGGCGCGGGTGGAGATGGTGGCGGTGATCTTGTCGGTGGGCATGGTCAGCTCATTTGCTGGAAGTAGGAGCGGGCGAGTTTAAGGGCCGGGGCGGTCTGATCCTTGCTTCCGCCCCGCAACCCCGCCATCTCTCTTCGTTCCATGACCGACACCGCGGCCGAAGCCGGTTTTTCGTCGCTGTGCGACACCGTGCGCCGCGACGGCGAGGCCTGGGTGTCGCAGGTCGGCGGGCTGACGCTGCACAGCCACTTCCAGCCGATCTACAGCCTGTCGCACGGCCGCCCGGTCGGCCACGAGGCGCTGCTGCGCGCGGTCGACGGCCAGCGCATGCCGCTCGCACCGGCCCACGCGTTGCGCGGCGACGGCTCGCTCGCCGATGCGCTGTTGCGCGACCGGGCGTCGCGCCTGGTGCACATGCTGAACTTCGCCGAGCAGGCCGGGCCGGCGCACTGGCTGTTCTGCAACATGCACCCGCAGGTCTTCCTGCAGGGGCCGCGGCTCGATGCCGACGGCTTCCAGGCCGCGCTGATGGCGCACAGCGGACTGGAGCCGCACCGGCTGGTGATCGAGGTGCTGGAAGACGCCGTCTCCGACGAGGACGATTTCGATGCCGCCGTCGCGCTGGCCCGCCGGCGCGGCTGCCTGCTGGCGCTCGACGATTTCGGGGCCGGGCATTCCAACTTCGACCGCGTGTGGCGCATCCAGCCCGACATCGTCAAGCTCGACCGCAGCCTGGTCGCGCGGGCCGCGCACGACCGGCGCGCGCGCCGCGTCGTCACGCAGATGACCTCGCTGCTGCACCAGTGCGGCGCGCTGGTGCTGATGGAGGGCGTCGAGACGCAGGACGAGGCCTTCGTCGCGCTCGAGGCCGATGCCGATTTCGTGCAGGGCTTCCTGTTCGCGAAGCCGCAGGCGCGCATGGTGCCCGCCCACCACACGCCACCCGCGCTGCAGAACCTGTGGGACGCGTTCGAATCGCGCTGGATGGACGAGCACACCGCGCAGCGCGAGCACATCGGCCCATACACCAACGCGATCGGGTATGCGTCGGCGCTGCTGTCCGCCGGCCGCTCGATGGAGGAGTCGCTGGCCTCGTTCCTCGCACTGCCGGGCGCGGAGGTCGGCTACCTGCTGGGGGCGGACGCGCGGCAGATCGGCATCAACCACTGGGCCGCGAGCCGGCCGCAGCGCGAGCAGCCGGCCTTCGAGCCGATGCGCAACACGCAGGGCGCGCGCTGGGCACGCCGGCCGTACTACCGCCGCGCGATCGAGGCGGTGGGGCGGGTGCAGGTGACGCGGCCCTACCGCACGCTGCATGGCGCGCACCTTTGCGTGACGGTGTCGGTCGCGTTCCGGATCGGCGACGAACTGAACGTGGTGTGCGGCGACGTCACCTGGCAGGAGGCCGGATGAAGCGGCCGAAGTCGCCGGGTAAACTGCCCCGATGAGCACACCGACCGGCAGCGCGGGCCTTCAAGACGACCAGGGCGCACTGCGTCCCGGCACCCGGCTCGGCGAGTTCGAGATCCTGCGCGTGCTCGGTGTCGGCGGCTTCGGCATCGTCTACCTCGCGATGGACCATGCGCTGGAGCGCCAGGTCGCGATCAAGGAGTACATGCCCGCCGCGATGGCCGCGCGCGGCGACGGCGAGCAGGTGTCGCTGCGCTCGCAGGCGCACCTCGAGACCTTCGGCATCGGGCTGCGCTCGTTCGTCAACGAGGCCAAGCTGCTCGCGCGCTTCGACCACCCGTCGCTGGTCAAGGTCTACCGCTTCTGGGAAGCCAACGGCACCGCCTACATGGTGATGCCGTACTACGCCGGCCGCACGCTGAAGGAAGAACGCAAGGCGCTCGCCGGTGTGCCGAGCGATGCCTGGATCCGCGGCGTGATCGACCCGCTGCTCGGCGCGCTGCAGGTGCTGCACGACGAAGACGTGTTCCACCGCGACATCGCGCCCGACAACATCCTGCTGCTGCCGTCCGGGTTGCCGGTGCTGCTCGATTTCGGCGCCGCGCGGCGCGTGATCGGCGACCGCACGCAGACGCTGACGGCGATCCTGAAGCCCAACTACGCGCCGATCGAGCAGTACGCCGATGTCGGCCAGTTGCGCCAGGGGCCGTGGACCGACCTGTACGCGCTCGGCGCGGTGCTGCATTTCGTGATCACCGGGCGGCCGCCGGTGCCGTCGGCTGCGCGCGCGGTGCACGACGATGCCAAGCCGCTCGCGCAGCTCGACGAAGTGCAGCGCGGCACGATCGGCCAGCCGCTGCTGCGCACGATCGACTGGGCGTTGGCGGTGCGGCCGAGCCACCGGCCGCAGAACGTTGCGCAATTCCGCGATGCGCTCGATGGCAAGCTGGTGCCGCCGGAGCGGCCGCTCGCCGACGGCGAGGCGACGCAGCCGGTGTCGCGCGAGCAGGTGCAGGCGGCGTGGTCGCCGACGCAGCCGATCGACGGGCAGGCCACGGTGTTCCAGCCGACGGTCGCGGCGACGCAGCCGGTCGCTGCCGCGCCGGCGCAGGGCGCGGGTGCGCAACGGGCGGCGGGTGCCGCTGCGGCGCCGGTGGTGCAGGCAC
>NZ_JBFULV010000181.1:0-6941 GCF_054049715.1 Rhizobacter sp. P5_C2
GCTGAAATCGGGCCCGCCGAGCTGCATCAGCGCCTGCGTCTGCTGTGCCTGCACGCCGGCGAGCGTGCCGCGCAGCGCGGCGAGCTGGGCCGATTCGGCGGCGGCGGCGGACAACGGCACCGAGGTCGCGGCCTGCATCAGCCCGTCGAGCGCACCCAGCCGCTGCGCGCTGGCCTGGCCGGCCCGCCGCAGGTCGAGCAGCGTGCGGCTTTCTTCGTCGGCACGCCGGCTCAGCGTCGCGATGCTGGCCTGCATCGTGTCGTTGAGCGACGCCGCGCGCGGCTGGCCGGCGTTCGCGAGCTCGACGCGGCGCGCCAGCAACCGCAGCGTGTCGGGCTGGAACAGCGGCAGCACCCCGAACGACGGCGCACCGGCCGGCACGTTGCGCGCCGACTCGGCCCAGCGCGCGAGCTGCACCGACGCGCGCGGGTCGATCGCCTCGTTCGGGCCGCGCGGCGGGTCGACCTGGGCCAGCCCGGCCGACACCATCAGGCTCGCAAGATCGCTGACCGGCAGCTCGCGCACGCCGGCCAGCAACTGGCCGAACGCATCGCGCTGCTGTGCGGCCGTCATGCCGGCAGCGCCGTTCGCGGCGGCGGCGCGGCGCGGTGCCGCCTTCGGGCTGCCGGCCTGCGAGGCGGCGTAGTTCTCCAGCAGCTCCAGCACCTCCTGCCAGCCCTGCGGATCCTGCTCGAAGGCCTGTGGCGGCAGGCGCTCGATCTCGCGCACCAGTTCGTCGATCTCCGGATCGCCGGCTGCACGCGCCCAGGCGCAGCAGCCGAGCATCGCGGCCACGAACAGCAGCCGAGGCACCATCACAAAATCCCCTCTTCCTTGAAGCGTGCCAGGGTGAGCTGCATGCCGCGCTGGTAGCCGTGCTCCTCGATCAGCGCGGTGCGGATCGCCGCCTCGCGCGGGTGCGAGGTGTTCATCACGTACTGCTCCGGTTCCACCACCAGGTTGACGATCTTCGCGACGCCCAGCTCCTGCTGCACCAGGAAGGCCTGGCGCTTCGGGATCAGCGAGCGGATCGCCTCGCATTCGCCCGCCTGCAGGAACGGGAAGGTCTCGCGGTACAGCGCGTCGTCCATCTTCGGGTCGGACATGAAGACGAAGGTGCTGGCCGCGCTGCGCACCGCGGCCCAGCTGTCGCTGCGCAGCAGTTCCTCGGGTGATTGCGTCCACAGCTGCACGCCGGCGCCCCACTTGCCCCAGGTGCGCACCTTGGCCACCAGGTACTCGGCGAACGACTTCAGCCGCAGCGCGTGGTGGCATTCGTCGACGTGCAGCTCCTTTGGAATGCCGCGCTTGGCCGGGTCCTCGAAGGTGCGGGTGATGCGGTAGAACAGCTCCAGCAGCAGCGGGCGCATCGCGTTCTCGTCGTCGCGCACCGCCTGCAGGTTGTAGACGCCGACGCGCTTGTCCAGCCCGCCGGCCGAGTCGACGGTGGCGCCGAACAGCGGCGCGTAGCGGCCGGCCATCTGCGGGTCGGTGCCGCGCGTCCAGCGGGTGAACTTCTGTGCCAGCTGCATCGGCATGTGGGCCACCAGCGAATCGAGCGTGCGCATCGAGGTCGGCAGCAGCAGCGTCTTGCGGATCGCGCCGTCCAGGTACTCCTGCTCGTTGTGGGCGAGCTGCTGCAGCAGCGGGTCGTCGTTGGCCTGCATCATCTCGACCAGCAGCTCGGTCATGTGCACGACGAAGCCGATGTCGTGCACGCCCTGGTAGTTGACGAACGGGTTCAGCCCGTGGCGGCCGTCGGCGGTGACGCGGAAGATGCCGCCGTCGTCGCCGAAGGCCTGTGCCAGCGTCTCGGTGCCGGGATCGATGTCGATCGCGCGGATCACGCCGCCGTACTTCAGGAAGTGCGTCGCGAGCGTGTTCTTCAGGAAGGTCTTGCCGCTGCGGATCGGGCCGATCCCGACCAGCATCGCGCGCCCGCCGATGAAGTTGCTGAAGAAGAACGGCCGGCCGTCGCGGCTCTCGAGCACGTACTGCGCCTCCTCGCCGCCCAGGTCCTCGACGCAGGGCTGGCCGAGCGCGCTCTGGTACAGCAGCGCGGCGGCGGCGCTCTGCGTGCCGTTGAGCACCATGTCGCGCATGCTCTTGTGCTGGCCGCCGGGCTGCATGGTCTGGTACGCGTAGGGCAGGTCGACGCCCTCCCACACCAGCGAGAGGCCGACGTTCGAGCAGGCGCGGTCGAGCGACAGCACCGTCTCGCGCAACTGCACCGGGTCGGGGTGGAAGGCGGCGACGAAGCTGTGGCCCTGGCCCCAGGTCTCGTCGAGCGCCTCGGCCTCGCCGAGCTCGGCGATCTTGTCGGCGATGGCCGGCTTCATCGTCGCCTGCTTCTCGTACAGCGAGCGCTCGCGGCCCTGCAGCACGTCCCACGGGCTGATCGCGCTGCGCTCCAGCTCGGTCTGCTTGTTGCGGAACAGCATCGAGCGCTTGAACTCGCTGAACGGCGTGAAGCGGTGCATCAGCAGGTAGTTGCCGCGCAGCCGCGCCGGCGAGTCGTCGCCATGGCCCCACAGCCCTTCGCGCACCGGGCTGCCGAGCCGGCTGACGGCGCCGATCTTCACGTACTGGTGCTCGGCGTCGTCGATCTTCAGCACGTCCATGTTGTGCACGCGCAGGTGGCGCACGTCGCCGCTCGACAGGAAGTGGTCCCAGTTGCTCTCGGGCGGCGTCTCGTGGCGCGCGGTGTCGAGGCGGCGCGGCTGCAGCGTCGCGAGGAAGCGCATGTGCGCCCACAGCTCGTCGATGCCGAGCTGCTCGACGCCCATGATCCCGGACCACTTGGCCACCAGCACCGAGAGCGCGTCCTTCAGCATCCACGACTGGCGCTCCAGCTGCTCGGCGAGGTAGAGCAGCGCGCCGTCCTTGCCGAGCGTCTGCTTCACCATGCGGCGACTCGCACCGCTGACCGGCGACATGGCCAGGTGCTTGACGAGGCCGGCGACGTCGAGCTTGTTGGAGTTCTCGCCCGCCTGCACCTCGAAGTAGTGCACCAGGCGCGAATTGCAGAGGTCGCGGCCGTTCAGGAAGGCCTCGCGCTGCTTCGACATCAGGTCGCTGATCGGGTGCTCGCGGCGCAGCAGCGAGACTTTCGCGCCCTCGAAGTGCGCGAAGTACTGCGTGACCGCGATCGCCTTCGGCAGCGCGCCGTAGATCACGCGGGCGATGTGCGTCATGCCCTGGTGGTCGATGGCGGCCATGCCGTCGGGGTCGCGCCCCGACAGCTCGATCGCCCCGATCAGCGAGCCGGTCTTGGTGAGCACGAAGCCGTTGTACACACCGTAGGCGGTGTGCAGGTCCAGCACCGAGCCGATCTTGTCCCTGGCACCCATGGCCGGTCGCGTCCGTGGGGTTACAGCGTGATGTTGCCGGCGCCGCCGAACTGTGCGATCCACAGTGCGGCGTTCATGATCGCGATGCCGGCGACCACCACCCGCAGCACCGGGCCGAAGATGCCGTCCTTGGGCGCGAACACCCAGGTGCAGAAGGCCGCGACGATCGAGACCACGACCACCGCCTTGCCGAACGGCCCGGTCATGAAGTTGGCGAAGGCCTGCAGGAAGGTGCGCAGGCTGTCGAAGTTGGCGGCGGTGGCCTGCGCATGGGCAGACGCGCTGAGCAGCGACAGCAGCACACCGGACAGCGGGGCAGCGGCACGCTGCACAAAGGAATTGACACGCATGGAAGGAACTCCTGTGGTTTTCACTTGTTGAAGGGGACGATGACGACGCGGCGCGGGTTGCGCGCACAGGCCGACCAGCGGACCGGGCGGCCCACCGAGCGCTGCCAGGCGAGCAGCGCGCGCGGGTCGTCGTTGTAGATCGCGAACAGCACGCCGAACAGCAGGCCGCCCATCGCGAACGCGAAGACGAACGGGATCTGCGTGAGCATCGCGACCGTCAGCACTGCCGCGCCGATGAACTGCTTGCTGGGGATGCCCCAGATCGTGTTCTCCCGCGCGAAGATCTTCACCTCCTGCAGGCTGCGGTCGGTCTTCGCTGTCTTCTCTGCCATGGCGTCTTGCTCCGGGGGTCAGGCCACGTGAGCTATCGCGAGAGGCATGCCATGGCGACCGGTGGCCGGATTGCCGGACGGCGATGCGCGGCAAGCCCTTGATTTGTCTTGTGAATCGCGCAGACGGCAGGTGGTCCATGGCGTGGATGCGGGGGTCATCGACGTGCAGCACTTCGCACTGCCTCGCAGCGCGCGTGCGGACGCCCGCACGCTGCACCCCCTCCCCGTTCGCCCTGAGCCTGTCGAAGGGCCTGCTCGCGTGGCGCGACGGCTTCGACAAGCTCAGCCCGAACGGGGGAGTGGGGTACGGCCCGAACGAAGAGTGAGGCTCAGCTGCCGCAGCGCGCCAGCGCGGCCCGAACCTCGGCCGGGTCGAGCTGGCCCGGTGCGAGGCCGACACGGGCCTGCAGGTCGACCAGGATCGCAAGCGAGCGCCTGTAGTGCTCGCAGCTCTCGCGCGGCGCGCTGCGCGAAAGCGCGCGGCCCAGGTGAAAGTGACTGCGCCCCTGGATGCGCAGCGCCGCGACATCGGCCCGCGCGCCCGGCGACAGCGATTGGAACACCGCGATCGACTCGCGCGCCGCGCGGGCGCTGCCCGGCAGGTCGCCGCCCTCGTACAGCGCGCCGCTCAGGTTGTTGCTGGCCAGTGCCAGCGCCTGGCGGGCGTCCATGTTGTCGGGATCCAGCCGTGTCAGTTCTGCCAGCAGCGCAGTGCCCCGCCGGTAGGCGGCGATCGCCTGCGCCGGCTGCTTCACGCGCAGCAGTGTCACGCCCAGGTTCAGGTGCTCGCTCGCCGCATAGCGCATGTAGCTGCTGTTGCGCGGCTCGCGGTCGAGCAACTGCTGCTTCAGCCGCATCGAGGCCTCGAACGATTGCAGCGCCAGCCGGCCGCTCGCCAGGCTGTCGTCGCGCTGCGCCAGGTACTGGCCGCGCAGGTCGTGCCACACCGACAGGCTCATCACCGCCTCGCGGTCATCCGGTTGACGCCGCACGACCTCGCTGAGCGCGCTGAACTCCAGCTCGGCGGCCTGCAGGTAGGCGGGAAAGTCGCCGGCGTAGAACTTCAGCTGGCTCAGCTGGCCGTGCATCGCCGCCAGCAGCGACGTGAAATCGGCCTCGCCCGGGTGCGCATCGACCAGCGCTTGCGCGAGCACGATGCCGGCGCGCAGCATCGCATCGGCCTGTGCCAGCTCGCCCAGCGAATCCGACAGCGCGCCCAGCCGCTTGTGCACCACCACCAGCTCGCGCTGCGCCGCATCGCGCGCGGTGCCCGGCACGGCTGCCGCGACCACGGCGGTCAGCAACCCGCGCGCGCGAAGGTAGCTGCGGCGCGCCCCTTCCGGGTCGCCCAGGTTGGCGCCGAACGGCTGGCCCTGGATGTCGCCGACCTTGCGGTAGCCGGCCGCGATCTCGGTGCGCAGGCCGGTGTCCTCCGCCGGATCGGTGGACGGATCCTCGCTCAGCTCGTTCAGGTAGCGCAGCGCATGCTCGACCACCAGCTTGCGCGCCGGCGTGGCGCCGGGCAGGTTCTGGATCGCGTCGTGCACGTCGAAGATCAGCACGCGGCCGAGCGCGCGCACGTTCGCGAAATGCTGCTCGGCGCGGGCGCGCTGGTGCTGCGCGCGCTGCGTCTCGTGCACCATCAGCGCCAGGCCGGCCGCGAGCGCCAGGTTGGCCAGCAGCGCCGCGCCGACCGCGCTGCGGTGGCGCAGCACGAAGCGGCGCACGCGGCCGTGCAGCCCGCCGCTGCGTGCCTGCACCGGCAGGCCTTCGAGGCAGCGGAACAACTCCTCCGACAGCGCCTGCGCCGACGCATAGCGCTGCGCCGGCTCCTTTTGCAGCGCCTTGCGCACCACCGCCTCCAGGTCGCGGTCGATGCGCGCGCCGGTGGGCGGCGGCTCGCGCTCGCAGACCTCGTGCGCGAGCGCATGCGCCGCCTGCTCGCGGTACGGGCTGCGGCCGGCCAGCAGCCGGTACAGCAGCAGGCCGAGCGCGTAGACATCGCTGGCCGGCGTCAGCGGCAGGCCGCGCACCTGCTCCGGGCTGGCGCACGAGAGCGTCATCGCCGAAGCCGCCGGCTCGCCGATGTGCCGCGCGATGCCGAAGTCGACCAGGTGCAGTTCACCAGTCGCGCCGACCAGCAGGTTCTCCGGCTTCAGGTCGGCGTGCACGATGCCCTGCTGGTGCAGGTAGTGCACGACCTCGCAGACCTCGCGCATCAGCCGCAGCCGCGCCGGCAGGTCGAGGCCGGCGCGCTCGCAGTGGCGGGTGATCGGCTCGCCGTCGACCAGCGCCATCGCGAACCAGGGCAGGTCGGTCGCGGCGACGCCGGCATCGAGCAGCTTCGCGAGCTGCGGGTGGTCGAGGCCGGCGACGATGCGCTGCTCGCGGCGGAAGCGCTCCAACGCTTCGGGCGATGCGGCGCCGTCGGCCTGCGTCGCCAGCTTGATCGCGACCTGCTGCTCGTACTGCCCGTCGTCGCGCGCCGCGCGCCACACCTCGCCCATGCCGCCGCGGCCGAGCGGCGCGACCAGCCGGTACGGGCCGAAACGCTGGCCGGTGAGGGCGGTCGGCGCGCGTTCCATGGCTTGTTCGTCAGACCTTCTCAGGGGCAGCGCTGCAGCGCCTCGCGCGCCGCGTCCGGGCCGATGTCGGTCGGGTCGAGCAGGCGCTTCACGTCCTCGAACATCGGCAGGCTCTGCCGGTAGCGGGCGCAGGCGTCGGCGTTGTCGCCCTGCGCGCGCAGCGCCTGGCCGAGCTGGTAGTACGCGAGGCCATGCAGGTAGTGCGTGACGATGTCGCGCCGGATGCCGTCGGGCAGCGCCTCGAAGGTGGCGACCGCGGCAGCCGCCGTGCTGCGGCTGCCCGCTACGTCGCCGGCGGCGAGCTGCGCCTCGCTGAGCCGCACC
>NZ_JBFULV010000182.1:0-6886 GCF_054049715.1 Rhizobacter sp. P5_C2
GGTGGCGGTGATGCTGGCGCCGCTGGGCCCGTTCGCGGCGGCTGCGCGGGCCCTGCGCGATGCGGTCGACTGGCCGTGGTTCGCGTGGCTGCTGCTCGGCTTCGCGCTGTTCATCGCCGCCGCGCTCGCGGCGCGCCTGCTGGGCGCCCGCGCCGGCCTGAGCGGCCTCGTCGGCCGCCAACTCGCCGGCGCCACCTGGCTGCTGATCGCGCTGACCGCCGCCGGCACTGCGAACGGCCAGCAGGGCTCGCTGCTGACGACGCTGTTCTACGTGGCCGGCGGCGTCGCGCTGCAGTTCGCGCTCGGGCTCGGCCTCGCGCTGCTGTGCGCACAGCCGATCCGCGGGCGCACGCTGTTCCGGCTGTCGTTCTTCCTGCCACTGATGGTCACGCCGGTCGGCATCGCCTACATGTTCCGCATGCTGGCCGACATGAGCGTCGGCCCGTTCGCACCCATCGCCCGCGTGCTCGGCCTGGGTGCGATGACCTGGGCGCAGAACGCCTGGTCGGCGCGCTGGGTCGTGTTGATCGGCGACACCTGGCAGTGGGTGCCGTTCATCTTCATCGTGCTGCTGGCCGCGATCGAAGGCCAGCCGCGCGACCAGCTCGAAGCGGCGCAACTCGACGGCGCGCCGTCGTGGCGCATCTTCCGCGACATCACCTGGCCGGCCATTGCGCCGACCGCCGCGGCCGTCGTGCTGATCCGCGTGATCGAGGCCTTCAAGATCGTCGACCTGCCGAACGTGCTGACCAACGGCGGCCCGGGCATCGCGACCGAGAGCATGACGCTGCATGCCTTCATCGACTGGCGCTCGCTGAACCTGGGCGGCTCGGCGGCGGTGGCCTACCTGCTGTTGTTCGTGTCGACGCTGATGGCGGTGAGCTTCTTCCACTTCGTCGTGCGGCCGGCGCGCGGGGAGCCCGCCGCATGAAGCGCCTGTTCGAATCGGAGCGCCTGGGCGAGCTCGCGCCGCTGCCGCGCGTGCTGGTCTACGGCGCGCTGCTCGCGTGGACCTTCGTCGTGTTCTTCCCGCTGTACTGGGTGCTGGTCACCTCGTTCAAGGAGCCGCTGCAGGTGTCCGACGGGCCGGTGTTCCTGCCCTTCATCGACTTCCAGCCCTCGCTGCATGCGTGGAAGTACATCCTGGTCGAGACCGGGCGCGACACGCTGCGGCCGTACCTGAACTCGATGCTGATCGCGAGCCTGTCGACGCTGCTGGCGGTCGCGATCGGCTCGATGGCGGCGTATGCGCTGACGCGCATCACTTACCGGCCCAGCGTCGCCGCCGTGCTGCTGTTCATCGCGAGCGTCGCGGCGGTGGTCGCGCTGGTGCTCGGCGCGGGGCTGTCGCTCGGCGGGGCGCTGCCGCTGGCCGCGATGCTGTTCGTGCTCGGGCTGCGGCCGCTGCAGCGGCGCATCACCGCGCGGCTGGGCAACGACGACATCCTGTTCTGGATGATCTCGCAGCGCATCCTGCCGCCGGTGGTGTCGGCGATACCGATCTACGTGATGTTCCAGCAGGTGCACCTGCTGGACACGCAGTTCGCGCTGATCGTGACCTACATGACCGCGAACCTGCCGATCGTCGTCTGGCTGATGGTCGACTTCTTCGACGGCATCCCGCGCGAGCTGGAAGAGAGCGCGGCGCTCGACGGCGCGTCGCGCTACCGCATCCTGTTCGACCTGATGCTGCCGCTGGCCCGGCCCGGGCTGGTCGCGACGACGCTGCTGGTGCTGATCCTGAGCTGGAACGAGTATTTGCTCGCGCTGTTCCTGTCGACCGCGAACGCGCAGACCATGCCGCTGCTGGTCGCGGCGCAGAACGCGACGCGCGGCCCGCAGTGGTGGACGATGAGCGTGCTGATCCTGTTGATGATCGTGCCGGTGGTCGTGATGACGCTGTTCCTGCAGAAGTTCATTGCCCGCGGCCTGCTGACCGGCGCGGTGAAAGGCTGACCCTTGACGACGCTGTCTTCTTCAACGACCCCGCATTCGGTGACCTTCGATCACCTCGGCAAGCGCTTCGGCGCGGTCGAGGTGCTGCGCGATTTCAACCTGCAGGTGCAGCCGGGCGAGTTCCTGGTGCTGCTCGGCGAATCGGGCTCGGGCAAGAGCACCGCGCTGCGCGTGTTCGCCGGGCTCGAGACGGCGAGTGCCGGGCGCATCCTGATCGGCGAGCGCGACGTGACGAACGTGCTGCCGAAGAACCGCGACATCGCGATGGTGTTCCAGAGCTATGCGCTGTACCCGCACAAGACGGTGGCCGAGAACGTGGCCTACCCGCTGGACGTGCGCGGCGTGCCGAAGCCGCAGCAGCACGAGCAGGTGCTGGCGGTGGCGAAGCAGGTGCAGCTCGACGGGCTGCTTGATCGCTACCCACGGCAGCTCTCCGGCGGGCAGCGCCAGCGCGTCGCGCTGGCGCGCGCGATGGTGCGACGGCCGTCGGTGTTCCTGATGGACGAGCCGCTGTCGAACCTCGACGCGAAGCTGCGCGGCCACATGCGCGCCGAGCTGAAGCACCTGCAGCAGCAGCTCGGCATCACGACGCTGTACGTGACGCACGACCAGGTCGAGGCGATGACGCTGGCGCACCGCGTCGCGCTGCTCGACAAGGGCGTGCTGCAGCAGCTGGACACGCCGGCGCGCATCTACAACGACCCGGCCAACCTGTTCGTCGCGGGGTTCATCGGGGCGCCGCCGATGAACTTCCTGCGCGGCGCGTTGTCGGGCGGGTGGCTGGAGGGCGCGGGCTTCCGCGTGCCGACGCCGGTGACGGCGAGCCTGGCAGAGGCGGTGCTCGGCATCCGGCCGGAGGACTGCCGGATCGCCGACGGCGGTGCGCTGCAGGGCGAGATCTACGCGGTGGAGCTGATCGGCGACCACACGCTCGTCACGCTGCACATCGGCGCGCACAAGCTGACGGTGAAGGGCGCGAAGGACTTCGACCAGGCGGTCGGGCGGCGCGTCGGCGTGGCGTTCGATCCGGGGGCGGCGTTCGTGTTCGACGGGGCGACGGGGGCGCGCGTGCGCTGAACCTTCACAGGTGGCGTGACAGCAGCATCCGCAGGCCGGCGAAGCCGAAGAACACCGCGATCGTGCCGTCGAACGCGCGGCGGGTGGAGCGGTAGACGCGCCGCGCGACGGCCGTCGAGAACAGCAGCGCGTAGCTGATGAAGATCAGCACGCCCAGCAGGCCGCAGGCGGCGAACACGACCAGCGAATCGGTCGGCGACGCGTGCGCGGGCAGGCCCATCGAGATCGTCGACAGCCACACGAAGATCGCCTTCGGATTCGTGATGTGCATCGCGATGCCCTTCAGGAACACCTGGCGCAGGCTGCCGGTGCGGCCGGCCGCGCTGACATCGGCCGCCTCGTGGCGCGACAGCGCGGAGCGCCCGGCCTTGAAGGCCAGCCACAGCAGGTAGAGCCCGCCGATCACCTTGACCACCGTCAGCGCACCGGACCACGCGGCCAGCAGCGACGCGAGGCCGAGCGCCGCGGTGAGCCCGAGCGTCCACGACGACACCGTGATGCCGGCGGCCAGCGCGAAGGCCGGTGCCCGCCCGCCGTTCATCGCGGTGCCCATCAGCGCGACGATGCTCGGGCCGGGGCTCGCGCAGCCGATGAAGTAGGCGGTGCAGGCGACGGCGAGGTTGGGGTTGGAGGTCAGGGTGTCGAGGTGCATGGGGTGTACCTTGCTTGGTCCGTGCGAGTGTGAGTTCAACCCGGGAAGCGCGCTTCAAGCCGGGCGATCACCGCGTCCAGCGGCAACGCTTCCACCGTTCCCGCTTGCAACTCGCGTTCACGGCGATCCGCCACATCGTCCCACGCAGCTTCAGCCTTGGCGTCGACATCGAGGCTGGCTATCAGGCGATCGAGCAGCCTCGCGCGATCAGCCGGCGGCAGACGCAGCACTTGGGCCTGGAGGGATTCGAGGGTCATGGACATATCGCGTCCTCATGCGAGGGATGTGAGACGGCATCTTGCCACCGACACCTTGACTGATCCATTCCCACGGCGGGCGCCTCAGACAACCGCGAAGTCAGGGGTTCTTCGCATCAGCCGCGGCTGCAGGCACGTGGGCCGGTCAGGCGTTCTCGTGCCCGCGTTGAACATGCGAGTAGCGGTGGATGTCGGTGCGCAGCGTCCAGCCCTGGCTTTCCCAATATGCCTGGCCGACGTCGTTGGTTCGGTACACGTCGATGTGCGACTTCAGGATGCCGAGCGGTTCCAGCGCTGCAAGGCAGCAGCCGACCAACGCGTTCGCGATCCCCTGCCGACGGTGCTCGGGAAGCACGACCAGGTGCTGCAGGTAGCCGCGCCGCCCGTCATGCCCGCTCATCACGCAGCCCACCAGCCGGCCGCCCTTCTCGGCGACGAAGCTCAGACCGGGGTTGCGTTCGAGGTAGCGCGCGGTGGCTTCACGCGAATCGGCATCGCGGAACGAGACGCCCGGGGTCGCCTTCATCAGCTCGATCACGGCGTCGTAGTCGTCGATCGTCATCACGCGGAGCGTAGCCGGCAATGGGGCGGTCACTTCGGCGCGTCCGGTGTATGCGACTGCATGAACCGCTTCGTCGTGGTGAGCAACAGGCCGTCCAGGATCCTCATCACCGGTTGGGCGATGGCCGGTGGAACGCCACCGTAGAAAGCCTGCGCAATGCCGCCGGTGATGCAGGCGATGGTGTCGCTGTCCCCGCCGATCGAGATCGCATTGCGGATCGCGTCCTCGAAGTCGGTCGACTCCAGGAAGGCGATGATCGCCTCGGGCACCGTGCCCTGGCACGAGCTGTCGTAGCGGTAGACGAGCCGGATGTCGTCGAGCCGGCGCGACAGGTCGTAGCCGAACGTCGTCTCGACGTAGCGCTTGATGTCGTCGCGGCTGCTGCCGGTGCGGGCCAGGAAGATGCTGGCCGCGACGGCCTGCGCGCCCTTGATGCCTTCCGGGTGGTCGTGCGTGACGCGGGTGTAGTGGTCGGCCTTGGCCAGCACTTCGTCGAGCGAGCCGAACGCGAAGCCGACCGGGCTGATGCGCATCGCGGCGCCGTTGCCCCAGCTGTAGTAGGGCGTGGGGTCGTCGGAGCGCGCCCATTGCTTGAACCGGCCGCCGTAGCCGGCCCGCGGGTAGCGGCTCGCATAGGCCTTCAGCAGCGGGCCGTAGTCGGCGCCGTCGAGGATGGCCTCGGCCAGCGCGACGGTCAGAACGGTGTCATCCGTGAAGGTGCAGCGCGGTCCGATCAGCTCGAACGCCTTGGTCTTGATGTTGTTCCACTCGTAGATCGAACCGATCACGTCGCCGGCGATTGCTCCAAGCATGGTGAGCCTCCTTGGGGGCCTACTCTACCGGCTGGAGGCTGATCGATTCAATCTCGCCATGCGTCGACAAGCTACTCAAAGTCTGTAGACGCAAAGTAGGCGCTGATGCACGCTTCACGCTCATGGAACGAAGAGGAAGAACCTGCGGCATGGCCGATTCCGCTCCCAATTCGCGCCGCACGGTCAAACAGCGGCCTCGCTCCAACGAAGCCCGGCGCATCCAGCGCCTGCTCGCTCAGGTGATCGACATCACCGATGGCACGCGCCACCTGCTCGAGATTTCGGAGCAGGACGCGTGGGCGCTTGCCGATGATCAGGCGCCTCTGCTCGACCGCAGGCAACATGACGCGTTGCGCCGCATGGCGATCACGGCGCTGCTGCTTGTGTCGGAGGAGGCCGAGCGGCTGGGTGAGCGGTTCGACGGAGCACCCTAGGGGTGGCCGCAGGAACACAAGGAATCCGTTCGGACTGAGCTTGTCGAAGGCCCTGTGTGCGTCGGGCACAACCCTTCGACGGACGGGCCCCCGACAAGCTCGGTCCCTGCTCAGGGCGAACGGGTGTGGGCTGTTCCTGGAGCGAAGGCGGAGCTTCAAGCGTCCGCATACGCCTGCAACACCATCTCCTCATCCCCCCGATCGCTGATCTCGATCAGCACGGTGTGCTGCAACTCCACCACCGGATGGTTCGCGCAGTTCTTGCAGAACCACAGCACCTCGCCGAGCGACTCGACCTCGTGCGACACCGTCACCACCTGCGCCTCTTTCGGGATCGGCCCGAAGCCGCACTGCTCCAGGTTGGCCATCGCGACCGAGTGATCCCACAGGCTCGCGTCCTTGCCCCAGGCCATCACGTGCAGGCAGCCACTGTCCACCAGCCAGTCGCTCACCTGGATCTGCCAGGTCAGCGTGAGCTTGGCATCGATCATCACGACGGCGCGGAACGGCGCGAGCGCCGACAGGTCGGGCAGCGCGCCACCCGGCGCCAGATGCAGGTACTGCGCCGGCGGCCCCTGGACCGACGGCTCGCCTGACAGCACGCGCAGCGTTTCGCGGATCGCCGCCAGCACATCGAAGAAGCTGCCGTAGACGTCTTCGTCGGCGTCGTAGCGCGCCTGGTTCTCGGCCAGGTACTCGACCGCCGGCAGCAGCTCGGGCATCAGCGGCACGATGGCCTCGGGCTCGCTCTCGAGCCGCCGCATGATCAGGTTCAGGAACGCATCGGCCGCGGTCGACGCGTACAGGCCCTGGTTGATCTCGAAGATGCGCGGCGACACGACGAAGTCGCGGAACACCGGCAGGTAGAAGCGGAACGGCCCGGCCGGCATCGCGCCCAGGTCTTCGGCGCGCGACAGCACGTCGCTGTGCTCGAACAAGGCCAGCGCCTGCTCGCGCGTCTTGTCGGCGAACTGGCGGTAGGCGTAGGCGATGTCCAGGTCGGCTGCGAAGTCACCCCATTCGGCAGCGTCCGGCGGCGTCGCGGCGTTCGACCCGCTCACGCTAGCGCCGACGCCCTTCGTCATTGCGCGGGCCGCGTCCGCGCGGACCTTGCGGCGGGCCGTCGCGGCGCGGGC
>NZ_JBFULV010000183.1:0-6723 GCF_054049715.1 Rhizobacter sp. P5_C2
GGCTTTGGGGATGGCGCGCGCCAGCGCGCTTCGTGGACTGACTCATCGGCACTGTTTGACCACAACGAACGAAGTGAGTGGAGGGAGTTTGCCGATGCATCCCCAAAGCCGATCTTCGCAGTGGAGTCGGCCCGCCAGGGCCGACCGCCCCGGCATGAGCCCCCAGCCCGGCCCCTTCCCTCACCCGCCGCGACGCGCAGAAGCAGCAAAACATGAAACGACAAACCTTCGTCGCAGCAGCAATAGGCATAGCCGCACTCGTCGCCTTCCCGCTCGGCATCGAGAACCCGTATTACATCCACCTGGTCGAGACCATCATGATCTACGCGATCGTGCTGTTCGGCCTCGACATCGTCGTCGGCTACACCGGCCAGGTCTCGCTCGGCCATGCCGGCCTGTTCGGCATCGGCGCCTACACCGCCGGCGTGCTGGTGATGAAGCTGGCCGCGCCGCTGTGGATCACGCTGCCGGCCGCGATCGCCGTCACCGCGGTGTTCGGTGCGCTGCTCGCACTGCCCGCGCTGCGCGTCACCGGTCCCTACCTCGCGATGGTCACGCTCGCGTTCGGCACCATCGTGCAGATCCTCATCAACGAGATGAGCTTCCTGACCGAAGGCCCGATGGGCATCAAGCTCGAGAAGCCGATGCTGTTCGGCATGCAGCTCGGCGAGCGCGGCTACTACTGGGTGGTCGTCGCGATGCTGGTCGCGTCGCTCGTCGTCGTGCACCGCATCCTGCGCTCGCACCTCGGCCGCGCGTTCGAGGCCTTGCGCGGCAGCCCGGTCGCGTCCGACTGCATGGGCGTGTCGGTGTACCGCTACAAGGTCTATGCGTTCGTGATCAGCGCCGGCCTCGCGGGCCTCGCCGGCTCGCTCTACGCCTACTCGGAGCAGTACATCTCGCCCAACACCTACAACTTCGAGCTGACGGTGATGTTCCTGCTGGCCATCATCATGGGCGGGCGCAAGACGCGCAGCGGCGCGCTGCTCGGCGCGGCCATCATCGTGATGCTGCCCAAGCTGCTCGACGACATCGAGCTGTTCCGCTGGGTCGCGGTGCTGATCGCGATCGGCGTGGTCGCCGGCTCCGCCATCGCGCTGAAGCGCGGCAAGGCCACGCCGCGCTCGGTCGCCGTGCCGGTGCTCGGCAGCATCGCGCTCGCCGGCGTGTCGTTCGTGCTGACGACGATGACCGACTGGCGGTTGTCGATCTTCGGCGTCATCACGCTGTTCGTCGTGTACTTCCTGCAGGACGGCATCATCGGCTTCCTGCGCAATGCCCTCAACTGGCACAGCCGCGTCGAGGTGCCCGCCGTCGATGCCTCCTCGGCGCCGAAAGACGCCGTGTCGACCGCCGCGCAGCACAGCGCGCCGGAGCTGCTGGTCGCACAGGGCGTGCTGATGCAGTTCGGCGGCCTGAAGGCGCTGAACAACGTCGACCTGAGCGTCAAGCGCGGCACCATCCACGGCCTGATCGGCCCCAACGGGTCGGGCAAGAGCACGATGATGAACGTGCTGACCGGCATCTACACGCCCACCGGCGGCACGCTCGCGTTCGCCGGGCGATCGCTGGTCGGGCGCACCTCGGCCGACATCGCGCTGTCGGGCATCGCGCGTACCTTCCAGAACGTGCAGCTGTTCGGCGAGATGACGGCGCTGCAGAACGTGCAGGTCGGCCTGCATCACAGCTTCCGCAGCCACCTCGCCGATGTCGCGCTGCACACGCCGCGCTACCGGCGCGAGGAGCGCGCCGCCGCGCAGCGCGCGCTCGCGCTGCTGGAGTTCGTCGGCCTCGCGGACCTGGTGCACGAGGAAGCGCGCAACCTGCCGTACGGCAAGCAGCGGCTGCTCGAGATCGCACGCGCCCTCGCGCTCGACCCGCAGCTGCTGCTGCTCGACGAGCCGGCGGCCGGCCTGACCGCGCCCGACATCAAGGAGCTGATCTCGATCATCCGCAAGATCCGCGAGCACGGCATCACGGTGATCCTGATCGAGCACCACATGGACGTCGTGATGAGCATCTGCGACACCGTGTCGGTGCTGGACTTCGGGCAGAAGATCGCCGAGGGCCTGCCGGCGCAGGTGCAGGCGGACGAGAAAGTCATCGAGGCCTACCTCGGCGGCCAGGCCACATGAGGATGACGACATGCTGACCATCCAGAAACTCGAAGCCGGCTACGGCAAGGTGCAGGTGCTGCACGGCATCTCGATCGAGGTGCCCAAGGGCCAGGTCGTCACGCTGATCGGCTCGAACGGCGCCGGCAAGACGACGACGATGCGCGCGGTGTCCGGCATGATCAAGCCGAGTGCCGGCGAGATCAGCCTGAACGGCGAGCGCATCGACGGGCTGGAGTCGTACCACATCGCCAAGCGCGGCCTCGCGCATTCGCCCGAAGGTCGGCGCGTGTTCGCGACGATGACGGTGACCGACAACCTGACGCTCGGCGCCTTTCCGCGCCTGACCGGCAGCCGCCCGCGCGGCGACGTGAAGGCCGACCTGGAGCGCGCGCTGGAGCTGTTCCCGCGGCTGAAGGAGCGGCGCGAGCAGCTCGCCGGCACGCTGTCAGGCGGCGAGCAGCAGATGCTCGCGATGGCGCGTGCGGTGATGCTGAACCCCGAGATCGTGCTGCTCGACGAACCGTCGATGGGGCTCGCGCCGATTCTGGTGGAAGAGGTGTTCCGCATCATTGCGCGGCTCAAGAGCGAAGGCGTCACGATGCTGCTGGTCGAGCAGTTCGCGGCCGCGGCGTTGAATGTGGCCGACTACGGCTATGTGCTGGAGAACGGCCGCATCTCGGTGCACGGGCCGGCCGAGCGGCTGAAGAACGATCCGGCAGTGAAGGCCGCGTACCTGGGCGGCGGGCACTGAGCTACGAAATCAGCAGCCTGCGCAGCGTCGCCCACAGCGCATCGTCCCTGAACGGCTTGGCCATGTGATCGTCCATGCCGGCGGCCAGGCTGCGCTCGCGGTCGCCGTCCATCGCGTTGGCCGTCAGCGCGACGATCGGCGTGCGCCGGCCGTCGCCGGCCTCCTGCTCATGCTCGCGCATGCGCCGCGCCGCCTCGAAGCCGTCCATCACCGGCATCTGGCAATCCATCAGCACCAGGTCGGGCCGGCGTGCCTTGAACGCGGCCACCGCCTGCTCGCCATCGCCCACCACCTGCACCGACAGCCCCAGGCCCTGCAGCGCCGCTTCGGCCACCAGCGCATTCACCGGGTTGTCCTCGGCCAGCAGCACGTGGCCGCTCAGCAGGCGCGCGCCGTTCGCGACGACCGGCTCGGCCGGCGCATCCTCCGGCGCGGTCGGCAGCGCCACCGTCAGGCGGAAGTTCGAGCCTTCGCCGGGCACGCTGGTGAACAGCAGGTCGCCGCCCATCGCACGCGCCAGCTCGCGCGCGATCGTCAGGCCCAGCCCGGTGCCGCCGTAGCGCCGGCGAAACGAGTTGTCTCCCTGCTGGAACGCATCGAAGATGCGACCGCGGTCGACCGCCGCGATGCCGATGCCGGTGTCGCGCACGTCGATGCGCACCTGCCCGCGCACCGCATGGTGCTTCACGGTCACCGTCACCGAGCCGGCTTCGGTGAACTTGATCGCATTGCCCAGCAGCTGCTGCAGCACCTGGCGCAGCCGCGCCGCATCGCCGATCACCAGCGCCGGCCGCGTCAGCGTCAGCCGCGCCTGCAGCATCAGCCCGCGCTCGCTCGCGGCGGCGGACGATTGCGCGACCAGGTCGTCGATCAGTTGCGCCAGGTCGAAGCGCTGCACCGCCAGCGCGATCGTGCCGCCCTGCAGGTGCGAGAAGTCGAGGATGTCGTTGATCTGCGCCAGCAGGTGCTCGCCGGCGCGCTCGATCACGTCCCATTGCGCGGGCGTCGGCGCCTCGGGCTGGCGCCGCAGCAGCCGCGCGAGCCCGAGGATGCCGTGCAGCGGCGTGCGCATCTCGTGGCTCATCGTCGCGAGGAACTGGCTCTTCACGCTGCTCTGGCGCTGCGCCAGCGCGAGCGCCTCGGCACGCTCCTCGGCGATGCGGTCGGTGGTGTAGCGCAGCCGCAGCAGTTCGCGGATGCGCAGCTCGGCGCGGCGGGCCTCCCACAGCATCAGGCCGAGGAAGAACAGCAGCCCGATCGCGGTGAAGGTGCCGGCGCGCGTGCCCTGCAGCGCCTGCATCAGCGCCGCCGGCAGCAGCAGCGGCACCAGGAACGCGATGCAGGCGGACGACGCGGCCTGCAGCACGAACACCGCGACCGCCGACACGCCGACCAGCGAGGCCATCATCAGCGCGAGGATGTCGGTGTGGTGCTGCGGGATCAGCCAGGTGCCGGCCAGGCTCCAGATGAAGCCGTCCAGCGCCAGCACCGCGAGCAGCCGCCCGCGCCACGGATGCGTGGCCGGCTCGGCCTGCGCGAAGAAGCGCTGGCGCAGCAGCAGCCGCACGGTGGAGACGCTGCAGCGCATTGCGAACCAGATCCACAGCTGCGTCGGCGTGCCGTAGGGCATCAGCCCCCAGCACACCAGCAGCGCGAACGGCACGCCGGTCAGCGTGGCGGTGTGCGAACGCTGGTAGAGCAGCGCCGTCTGCTCGTCGGCCATGCGGCGCGCCAGGTCGGCGCCGAGGTGCGACGAGGGCTCGGAAGTTTCCGCCGGAACTGCGGGCATGGACATCCTTGGCGGCAGCAAACGGCCGGATGACGCATTATCGACAGCCCGTCGACGTCCAGAGCACGCATGTCCCTGCCTCTTACCCCTGTGAAACCCGCATTCGCGCGGACCATTTTGCTGGCCGCCGCGCTGCTGGCGGGCGCCCACTTGGCGGCAGCGCAAGCCGGCACCGCGCCAGCCTCGGCAGCGCCCGCGACCGCGGCCGATACGCCGGCGGTTTACCTGATCGACCCGGCGCACACCCACATCCAGTGGGAGGTGCGGCACTTCGGCACCTCGACCAGCCGCGGCCGCTTCGACGACATCAGCGGCCACGTCACGCTCGAGCGCGCGGCGCAGCGCGGCGAGGCGGCGATCACGGTCGGCACCGCGTCGATCAACAGCGGTGTGGCGCCGCTCGACACCATCCTGCGCAGCCACAGCTTCTTCGACGTGAAGAATTACCCGCAGGCCTACTTCGTCGCGAGCCAGTTCCGCTTCGCCGGAGGCCAGCCGGTGGAGCTGCGCGGCGAGCTGACGCTGCACGGTGCCTCGCAGCCGGTGAGCCTGCGGGCGGTGAGCTTCAACTGCTACGAGCATCCGGTGCTGAAGCGCGAGGTGTGCGGCGGCGACTTCGAGGCGGAGTTCTCGCGCAGCGGCTTCAACATCACCTACGGGCTGCCCGTGGTCGGCGACACGGTGAAGCTGCAGATCGGCATCGAGGCGATCCGGCAATGACCATCCCGCTGCCGGCCGGCATCGCCGTGCTGGAACGCGGCTGGCTGTCGTCGAACAACGTGCTGCTGCACGGAAGCCCCGGCGACGGCGCGGTGCTGGTCGACACCGGCCATTGCCTGCACGCCCCGCAGACGCTGGCGCTGGTGACGCAGGCGCTGGCCGGCGCGTCGCTCGCGCGCATCGTCAACACGCACCTGCACTCCGACCACTGCGGCGGCAACGCGACGCTGCAGCGCGCGCTGGGTGCCGCCGTCACGGTGCCGCAGGCCAGCTGGCAGACGGTGCAGGCGTGGGACGAAGACGCGCTGTCGTACCGAGCGACCGGGCAATTGTGCGAGCGCTTCACCGCGCAGTCGTCGCTGGCGCCGGGCGAGGCGCTGCAGGTCGGCGGCCGCGCCTGGCAGGCGCTCGCGGCACCGGGCCACGACCCGCAGTCGCTGATGCTGTTCGACGAGCGCGATGGCGTGCTGGTCTCGGCCGATGCGCTGTGGGAGAACGGCTTCGGCGTGGTGTTTCCCGAGCTCGATGGCGTCGATGCGTTCGATGAGGTGGCGGAAGTGCTCGACCTGATCGAGCGGTTGCCGGTGCGGCTCGTGCTGCCCGGCCATGGCGCGCCGTTCGACGACGTGGCCGGCGCGTTGTCGCGCGCCCGCTCGCGGCTCGCCGGCTTCCGCGCCGACCCGCTGCGCCATGCGCGCCATGGCGCGAAGGTGCTGCTGAAGTACCACCTGATGGAGCAGCGCGCGCAGGACTGGCCTGCGTTGCTGGAATGGGCCGAAGCGACGCGGCTGTTCGCCGGCGTCGCACGCCGGCTCGGCTGGGCCGACGCCTCGACCGGCTGCCGGCAGATCGTGGCTGAGTTGGCGGGGCAGGGCGCATTGCGCGTCGAAGGCGAGCGCGTGCACGACGCCTGACACCTGCGGGCACCGATCCTGCTGCCCTCACTGCATGCACCCCGGATGCCGGGGATGACCGCCGTGTCCTGACGGAACACGTCCCGAACGGGCGTGACCGGCTGACACGAAGCGCCACATTTGCAAGCAAGCGAGACGCGTCATGCCGTTTGTAAACGCCCTGAGCCACGGTTATCGAAGCCGACACCTGGCGGCCACCTTCCTCAGCGTCGCGCTGCTGGCCGCCTGCGGCGGCAAGGACAGCGAGGACGCCAGCGCACCATCGCCGGTAGCCGACGCGCCGACGCCTGCACCGGCACCGGCGCCGTCGCCTTCCCCCGCTCCGGCGCCTGCGCCGACCCCCGCCCCATCGCCATCGCCGGCTCCGTCGCCCTCACCCGCGCCAGCCCCGGCTCCCGCGCCGTCGCCTGCCCCCGCTCCGGCGCCTGCGCC
>NZ_JBFULV010000184.1:0-6708 GCF_054049715.1 Rhizobacter sp. P5_C2
TGCGGTTGCCGCTGTCGTCCGGTCGTCCGACACCGCCTTCTGTCGGTGGGCGTCGTCGTACTCGTAGGCGATCCAGCTGCCGTCGTGCTGCGTCACCAGGATCAGCTGGCCGACCGGGTCATAGCCATACGTGGTCGTCTCACCGCCCACCGTCGTGGTCAGCAGGCGCTGGCGCAGGTCGTAGGTGTTCACGGTGACCACGCCGTCCGGGTCAGTGCTCTGCAGCAGTTGGCCTGCCCGGGTGTACTTGTCGTACGCGGTCACCTTGCCGGCGGCATCGGTCGTCGTGGCCAGATCGCCCTTCGTGTGATTGGCGTCGGTGTCGGCGAAGTAGGTGGAGCTCGCCGTCACGGTGACGCCGCCGCGCGTGATCTTGGCCGTCAGCACTTGGCCAAACTCGTTGTAGGTCCACGTCGAGACACGCGCCGCAGCACCGGCCTGCAAGGCCGCACTGAACCCGAGGTGCCCGTCCGCATCGGTCGTCGCCTGCGTCACCTGCTTGCACAGCACCGCGATCGGCTTGCCATCCAGCAACGGCGCCGTCCCAGGCTCACAGCTCGCGATGGCGTTGCCATTGAATGGATCCGGCTGGCCGGTGTAGACACTCGTCGTGATCTGGCCCGGTTCAGCCACCTTGGTCGGCAGGCTCCAGTCCGGATGCCATTGCGTGCTGGTCTTGCGCGCTCCTGCCGATAGCACCGCATTCGCCGGCGTCAGGGCCGCGCAGTCCTGGGTCTGACTCAGGCCCGAGATCGATGCCACCCGGAGGTTGCGCACCTGATCACTCGCGTAGCAGCTGCGCGTGCCGTTGAAGTCGTCCAGGCTCGCCGCGTTCCCATTCGCATCGTAGGCCTGCGCGCTGGCGCTCGCCCCGCAGCCCGCTCCCGCCGCCTGGCTTTGCCCGCTCATGTAGTTCTTGCCGTTCAGGCCGGTCGCCTCCAGGCTGCTGGCGTTGCCGTTCGGCCGCGTCAGCACCGTGCCCTGCGGCACGTTCCAGGTGGAGTAGCGCACCACCCCTTCGGTGCCGTACGCCTGCTCGGTGATCTGGATGCTCGGTGGCGTGGCGTAGCTCACGCTGTGCCGATCCACCCCGTCCGCGTGCTCCGTGCTGATCGCCCGTCCCTCGCCGTCATAGCCGAAGGTCGAGTACCGCACGTTGCGCTCGTCGCGCACGCCCGTCAGCGCCCACGGCAGGTCACTGCGCTCGTACAGCAAGGCCCTTCCCGTCCCGTCCGGCCAGCCGAAGCCCGTCAGTCTGTTCTGAGCGTCGTGGCTGAGTGTCGTCACCCGCCCCGTCGCGTCGGTGACGGTGCTCAGCCGCCATGCGGCGCCCGCACCCGGATCTGCGTAGCTGAACTCCAGGCTTCGGCCCCGGTTGTCGACCACCCGGCTCAGCAGCCCTGCAGCGTCGTAGCTGAAGTCCATGCGCGGACCGTCGGCCCACGCCATCGCCATCAACGTCCCCTGCGCGGTGTAGGTCTCCTGCACGTTCGCGCGGCTGTCGAGGTAGAGGGATCTACCGTCCGCCAGAGCGGTGAATCGGTCCGCGTTGCCGGGCTCGGCGACCAGCGCTGCGCCATTCGTGCTCAGCATCGTCTTCACGGTGCCATCCCCGCGCTGGAACGTCGTGGGCACCGGCAGATTCGGGCGCGCCCCGACACTTCTCGTCCCCAGGCCCACCCGCCGGTGGAGGTTGCTGGACCACAGCGCACTTCCCAGCACCCCGCCACGCTGCGGATCTCCAGCGTCCAACGCGGCCAGTGCCTGCGGCACCTTCGGAATCATGCCGCTCATGTCATACGTGAACTGAAGGCTCATGCGCCCGATGGCCACACCGGCATCCACGACCTCCCGCTTCGCGCCTCGCAACGGGTAGATCGGGTTTCCCACGGCGGGATCGGCCACCAGCGGGCAGCTGCCTGCGGGTGGATTCCTCGCCCACGGCACGGTGTACACCACCGTGCAGCCAAGTGCCTCGCTCCAGCCCAGGCCGTTCGGGCACAGAGAGGCACGGTAGAAGTCCGGATCCGATCCCCGCTGCAACCAGGGCGCGCCATTGCAGCTCGTCTCGTAGTGGATGAACTGACCGCCACTGTCGAAGGCCGTCGCGGCGCGATAAGCGTCCAACACCACCCTCAGCGCCGGCACATGTTGCGTGCCTGTCTCGTCCCAACATGTGCCCGGCGCCCCCCTGTCGGTTCGCACGAAGGCTTCGTAGTTCGCCGGGATCTCCGCGGGCGTCTTCACACAGTTCGGCACGCTCGCCGAATCGATGAGGCGGCAATACTGGTAGGGCTGCGACTGAGGGACTTGTGCAAATCCCGGGGTGCATCCCATCACCGCCAGCCACAGCACCGTGCACGCACGCAGCAACGCACTCCACCCGCACCGGGTGCCACCAGAGTCTCGACTCACAGGCCATGTCCTCGCTTCGAACCGCGTGCATCGGCCACGGCACGTGCCCCGGCCTCGTCTTGCCTGCGACTACTGCTTTGACGACGAGGCCGGCGGATTACATCGGATCTGCGTGACAGCCGCAACCACTCGGCGCTCGACCCGTCGGCAACGTGCAACACGATCCAACTTGGTGATGCGCCTTGCGCGCGTATGCCGTAGCTGCGCGTGCACGCCAGCGCGCGGATACAAGGTCACCTTGCAGAAACCGTGCAGATCAAATCGCGCACATCTGCTGGCGGTCAGGACTTGAGCCAAGGCCCCCGCCGAAGCCAGACTTCATGACGCCGCCACGCCTACGCAGCAACCCTTACTGGCCTGGCCAGCCCGAACGCTTTAGCCATGAGGCCATAAGACGTGCTCGACCTATCGTCGATAGAAGGTTGAGCAGCAGCACGAGAGGTCAGTCCGACAGGCTATGAAGCGCCCAGTCCCGGACTGCTTCATCGGCGTCCTCCGCAAGCAGACGCAGTGCACTGGCAACTTGAGGGGCGGAGCGGAATTGTCCGAGACTCGCCGCGACCGCAGAACGGACGCTGCCACTCGGATCCGTTGCAGCCCGCAACAACGCAGGAACACTTGCAGCATCGGCCTGATGCCCCAGCGCCGCTGCGGCGGCTTCGCGAACGCCTTCGCTTTGATCTTCAATCAAGCGACTTTCAATCAGTGGAATGGTCTGCTGCTTGAAAGGGAAGTGCGGCGTGCCAAGTTGGCCGAGAAGAAAGACGGCGATCTCTCGGTTCGAGACTTTTGGCGATGTCAGCAACGCCACCGTGCGAGTGAGCGTGCGTTCTCCTCCCCTGAGCTGCAACTCACGGGCCACCGCAGTCCTGACAATGCTGCTGCCGTCCTCAAGCATGGGCAGCAATGCCTCTTCGGAGTACTGCTGCAGGGCTTGGAAGACCAGCAGCCGCAGCGTAGATGAGCCGGTTACTCCTACATCAATCGTCATCAACGTCCCTTTCCGCCTTTACCCCACCGAGACCCCTTGCAACCCCAAGCCTTTGCCGTCCGCTTCACTCTCTCTGGTGAGTACCGATCAGCATTCGCTGCAAGCCATTCGCATCGGTCGGATGGCTCTTTTTTGCCACATAGCTTTGCCTCGCTCTGATCCCGACCACTGCGGCTCTGAAATGCTCCTGGTCGGCGGCGCGGTCCTGGCGGGCGCCGGCCCGGTCGCGACCGGGCTGGACACCGGCGTGCTGCGCCGCCTTTCGCCGGTGGTGACCAGCGGCCTGGAGCAGGTGTGGTGGACAGGATCCACCGCGCAGTGCGTTGAATCGGCAACTTGGAAACGAGTAGTTCGCTCCACGTTGGGGACTTAGCCAACGACCGGCTCTATGAACTCACGCGGAACGCAGAAGGAATGCCCGCTGTAGTGGGCGGAGTCGTCCACCTGAGTCGTGCTACCAAAGCCGAGCCAAAAGTAGCCATGGGAATCAATGTCGCTCACAACTGCACACTGGCCTACGAATGTGTGCAACTCCTCCTGCTCGCTTTCAGGCAGATCGTTCGTTAGCCAATCTGGCAGGCCCATCAGTCGTACACGGTCGCCAACGCGTATCTCAAGGTTCATCTCAACATCCTCCAGAGTACTGTTCACGCTTAGGTCCAGTGCACTTGCACGAGACATGCTTCGGTTGGCACTGCAAATTCGAAGTTGCGTTCGCCTTGGCGATATTTCTCGCCGTACCCAGGTCGTTCGCCGAACCACCGCCAAATGCAAAACGCTTCGACGGGTCGACAGGGCAGTTCCCCGGGATGTTGTCATTGCAATCGGCGCGCGCTCGGCATGACCACTGGCCTGCTGTTCTATCTGGCCACCAGATATCCCGCGGCACGACTTTTGGAATTGACGAGGGCGGCACTGGCACAGCCGGCATCACGTCCGGTAGCAAAAGCCTGTCGACGATGGGGGTCAGTGCTGGTTCAATGACCGGATAGAGTTCTGAGCCCGCCTCCCATCCAAAACGCCATGATCGATAGATCGCCCATGCCGCGTTTCGTCCATCCGGATCGATCACCAGAAGCGGATTTCCGTCCACATACGTGTACGTTGAAGCGCTACCCCCCGCCAACCCAATAGGATCGCTTTGCGGATATCCGCCCCGCGACGGATCGTAATTCCGGAAGTAGTTGTACCAGAGCCCGCTCTCCGCATCCGCGTATTGCCCCGGGAACCGCAGGTTTTGCGTGAAGACACCGAGCCCGCTCGGGTTGACCTCCGATGCCGTCGTGCCGAAGGGCTCAGCGAACCATCGCCAGCGAGTCGCGTTGTTCATGTCGACGACGATCCGCGGTGAGTTCAGGTGATCGGCATGGACGTAGAAGATCAACGGCGGGCCGCTCGGGTTCGCCGGGTCGGGTATGAACATCGCCACCGGGATGTCGTCCAGCCACACGTATTCGCGGATGGCCTTGCCGGTCTGGTCGTATTCGCCGAGCAACTCCCCGTTGAGTCCGTACACAAAGATGACCGTGCTGCTGGCTCCCGCGCTTGTCACCTTGCGGATGCGCCGCTTGTCGGCATCGTAGGTGTACGTGCCGGTGACGCCGGCCTTCGTGATGCTCGCGAGCGAGCCGCTCAGCCCGTAGGTCGCCGTGTAGTTCGGGTTGTCGGTGATCGTGTTCCCGGCGTTGTCATACCCGAAGCTGCGCGCAGGGTTCGTGATGCTGGCCAGCCGGTTGCTCGTGGCCTCGACGTTGTAGACGCTCGGGCTGCCGTTCAGGCTCACGCCCGTGCGGTTGCCGTTGGGGTCGTAGGTGATCGACCAGCTGCTCGCGACCGTCGTGATCTGAGTGATGTGATCGTTCTCGTCATAGCCGAAGTTCTGGTCCAGCGCCGGTTGCGGGATGCCGTCGTTGGCGCTCAGGTGCGTGAAGCTGATGATGCGATCTGCGGCGTCATAGGTCACGTCGCGGAAGACGTTGCCCAGTCGATACCGTGTCACGCGGCCGCTCAGGTCGTAGAAGCGTTCGTGCGGTGTGGTCCCACCTGCCATGTTCCAGTTCCAGCTCGTCACCGGACCGAAGGGCTCCCACTTGATGTTGCTGAGCAGCGGTGTTGGCGTGCCGTTCGTGTCCTGGGCCAGGCCGATGCCGGTGACGTGCCGGCTGGTGTAGCTCTGCACCACCTTGCGACCCGACGGGTAGGTGATGCTGGTCAGGCGGCCCAACGTGTAGCCGTAGCTCGTCGTGCTGACGATGGCGGTGCTGTTGGCACCTGCCGCCGGGCTCACGGACTGCACCGCTTCGAGCACCCGTCCGCGCTGGTCGTACTTGAAGCGCGACCAGCCGTTCGGATGATCGGTGCGGCTGAGGCGGTTCGCGCTGTAGCTGTAGTCCGGCCCCTTCAAGTCATAGGCCCAGCTCACCGTCTGGTTCGCCTGGCCGCTCTGGCTGTAGACCAGCTGCGTCAGCCGGTCCATCGCGTCGTAGCTGTAGGTCTCCAGCACCCCGCGGCTGTCGGTGCGGGTCGTCAGGTTGCCGATCTCGTTGTAGGTCTGGCTCGCCGTGCCGGTGTCGGGGCTGATCAGTTGGGTCGCGTTGCCGAAGCCGTCGCGCGGGTACTGCGTGACCAGGCTCCTCGGGTCGGTGACCTTCGTGGTTCGATCCCCGCCGTCGTACTCGAAGCTCGTCTTGCCGTTCTTCGGATCGGTGTGGTCCCTCACCCGGTACAGCGGGTCGTAGCCGAGCTTGGTTTCCAGGTTCAGCGTGCCGGCACCGCGGATGATCTTGGTGCGGTTGCCCTGGGCGTCGTACTCGTAGCGCGTGATCGGCGTCGGCGACACCGGCGGTGGCGGCAGGGTCTGGGCGGTGGCGGCCTGTGCGAGCAGCGCCGCTGCCAGTGCAATGGTGTGCAGTGCTCTCATGTTCCCCTCACTCCCTGCCGCTGTTCTCTTGCGCACGGCCCAGCGCGTCCATCACGCGCGCCATGTTCCGCTTCAGGCTGCCGGTCGGGTCCTTGACCGTCTGGCCGGTCGAGTTGCCGGCGTTGTCGAGTGCGTACTCGATGCGGTTGCCGCTGTCGTCCGACACCGCCTTCTGTCGGTGGGCGTCGTCGTACTCGTAGGCGATCCAGCTGCCGTCGTGCTGCGTCACCAGGATCAGCTGGCCGACCGGGTCATAGCCATACGTGGTCGTCTCACCGCCCACCGTCGTGGTCAGCAGGCGCTGGCGCAGGTCGTAGGTGTTCACGGTGACCACGCCGTCCGGGTCAGTGCTCTGCAGCAGTTGGCCTGCCCGGGTGTACTT
>NZ_JBFULV010000185.1:0-6573 GCF_054049715.1 Rhizobacter sp. P5_C2
CCGCCACGTCCGTCACATTGGTCAGCGTGTTGACTCCACCCATGCCGTCCGACCGATTGAACCAATCCAGCGGATGCTTCGACGCCGGGTTGCACGGCGTCGTGCCGCATTGCGCCATCGCCAACGCAGGCATCAGGCACGCACAGGCCAGCAGCGCCAGCAGGCGCCACATCTTTGAACTCATTCACGTCCTCCCTGACCCTTCCGTGGGAACCGCCCCTACGCAACGGCCGGGCGGCCTTCAGCGCGTCATCGCACCTTCTACTGCGGGCTGCATCGATGTCGCGAACGGCGGATTAGACGTGACCGAAATGACCGTGGCAAGGGCGGCAAGCCGCCGGCATCGTTGCCGCGTCACCAAGTTGACAGTTGTTCACTTTCCCAGCGAACCCACGATCCCCGCGCGCACTGCCTCCGACAACTCGCGCCGCTGCGCATGCGCCGAGTAGTGCGCCGGCAGCACCGTGACCTGCGCGGTCAGCCCCTCGGCCATCACCACCCACCACAGCGATTGCAGCAGGCTGGTGTCACCGATGTAGGCCGCGGCCGGGCTCACCGCGTGCGTCGCGTCGGCATAGCGCAGCGCGACCGGCTGCACCGGCGTGCCGGTCGTGATCGCGGCCTGCAGCAGGTTCGCGTGGAACGGCAGCACGCCATGCCCGTCGCTGGTCGTGCCTTCCGGAAACACCGCGATCACGCTCCCCTCCTGCAGCGCCTGCGCCACCTGGTGCACCACGCGCATCGCGTCGCGCTTGCGTTCGCGCTCGATGAAGAGCGTGCCGCCGCACGCCACCAGCCAGCCCAGCACCGGCCAGCGGCGGATGTCGGCCTTCGACACGAAGCGCACCGAGCCCGCCGCATTGATCGCGAGGATGTCGATCCACGACACATGGTTGGCGACGACCATCACCGGCGCCGCATGCCATTCGCCGCGCACCACCACGCGGATGCCCAGCAGCCGCAGCATCGCCGCGCACCACGGGCCGACACGCGCGGTGCGCGCCGCCGGCCGCAGGAACGGGAAGATGAACCCGCAGATCATCAGGCCGCGCAGCACATGCACCACGCAGGCGGCAATGCGCCAGGCGGCGCGCAGCTTGCGCACGGCTCAGCGGTCCGCGGCTTCGAACGCCACCTGCCCGGCCACGATGGTCGTGGCCACGCGGCCCGGCAGCTCGTAGCCCGAGAACGGCGAATGCCGGCCCTGGCTGCGGAACTTCGCCGGCTCCACCGTCCAGCGCGCCGCCGGGTCGAACAGGCACAGGTCGGCCACGCCGCCCTGCACGATCCGCCCCGCGCTCGAGCCGAGCGAGCCCAGGCTCTCGCCCAGCACGCGCACCGGGTCGCAGGTCATCCGCGCCAGCGTCGTCGCGAGCGGCAGCCCCTGCTCGTCGCCCCACTTCAGCGCCAGGCTCAGCAGCAGCTCCAGCCCGGTCGAGCCCGGCTCGGCTTCGGCGAACGGCAGGTTCTTGTTGTCCTCGTCGACCGGCGTGTGGTCGCTGACCAGCGCATCCACCGTGCCCTCGGCCAGCCCGGCGCGGATCGCGTCGCGGTCGCGCTGCTGGCGCAGCGGCGGCGTCAGCCGCATCGCCGCATTGAAGTAGCCGATGTCGACATCGGTCAGGTGCAGGTGATTGGCGCTCACGTCGCAGGTCACCGGCAGGCCTTCGTTCTTGGCCTGCCGCACCAGCGCGATGCCGGCCGCGCTGCTCAGGCGGCACAGGTGCACGCGCGCGCCGGTCACGCGCATCAGCTCGAAGATCACGTGCAGCGCGATCGTCTCGGCGATCACCGGCACGCCCGACAGGCCGAGTCGCGTCGCGAGCGCCCCGCTCGCGGCCACGCCCTTGCCCAGGTAGGCATCCTGCGGCCGCAGCCACACGGTGTAGCCGAAGGTCGCGGCGTACTGCATCGAGCGCATCAGCACCAGCGTGTCGGTCAGCGGCGCGTCGGCCTGCGAGAAGCCGACGCAGCCGGCCTCCGTCAGCTCGGCCATCTCGGTGATGGCCTCGCCGGCCAGGCCGCGCGTCAGCGCCCCCAGCGGGTACAGGTGCGCATGGTTCAGGTTGCGCGCGCGGAACTTCAGCATCTCGACCAGGCCCGGCTCGTCGAGCGGCGGGTCGGTGTCGGGCGGGCACACCAGGCTGGTGACGCCGCCGGCCACCGCCGCGGCCATCTCCGATTCGAGCATGCCTTCGTGCTCGTGCCCCGGCTCGCGCAGCCGCGCGGCCAGGTCGACCAGGCCCGGCGCGACCACCAGCCCGCTCGCGTCGATGGTGCGGCTGGCGTGGAAATCGGCGCTCACGCTGCCGATCGACACGATGCGGCCGGCCGCGATCGCGAGGTCGCCGGTCTGGTCCAGGCCCGACGCCGGGTCGATCAGCCGGCCGTTCTTGATCAGGAGTTTCATGCGTTGTTTCCTGCAATCGTCGACATCACGGCCATGCGCACCGCGATGCCGAAGGTGACCTGCGGCAGGATCACGCTCTGCTTGCCGTCGGCCACCGACGAATCGATCTCGACGCCGCGGTTGATCGGCCCCGGGTGCATCACGATCGCATCGGGCTTGGCGAGCGCGAGCTTCTCGTCGGTGAGCCCGTAGTTCTTGAAGAACTCGCCGGCGCTCGGCAGCATCGCGCCGCTCATGCGCTCGTTCTGCAGGCGCAGCATGATGATCACGTCGGCGCCGCGGATGCCCTCGGCCATGTCGTGGCACACCCGCACGCCCATCTCGTTCAGGTCGCTCGGCACCAGCGTCTTCGGGCCGACCGCGCGGATCTCGGGCACGCCGAGCGTGGTCAGCGCGTGGATGTCGGAACGCGCGACGCGCGAGTGCAGGATGTCGCCGACGATCGCCACCGTCAGGTTGCTGAAATCCTTCTTGAAGTGCCGGATCGTGTACATGTCCAGCAGCCCCTGCGTCGGGTGTGCGTGGCGGCCGTCGCCGGCGTTCACCACGTGCACGTGCGGCGCGCAGTGCTGGGCGATCAGGTAGGGCGCGCCGCTCTCGCCGTGCCGCACGACGAACATGTCGGCATGCATCGCCGACAGGTTGGCGATGGTGTCGAGCAGGCTCTCGCCCTTGGCCGCGCTCGACTTGGCGATGTCGAGGTTGATCACGTCGGCCGACAGCCGCTTGGCGGCGATCTCGAAGGTGGTGCGCGTGCGCGTGCTGTTCTCGAAGAACAGGTTGAACACGCTCTTGCCGCGCAGCAGCGGCACCTTCTTCACGTCGCGGTCGTTGACGCTCAGGAAGGTGCCTGCGGTGTCGAGGATGTGGTGGATCACCGCGCGCGGCAGGCCCTCGATCGAGAGCAGGTGAATCAGTTCACCGTGCGCGTTGAGTTGCGGGTTTCGCTTCGAGAGCATCAGCTGCCTTCCTGGATGTCGAAGGTGAATCGGCCTGCGTCGTCGCGGGCGAGACGAAGGCGCTGCTCGGCCGGCAGCGTGATGCGCGCCGCCGAGTAGGCTGGTTGGATCGGGAGTTCGCGCCCGCCGCGGTCGACCAGCACCGCGAGCGTCACGCTGGCCGGGCGGCCGAAATCGAACAGTTCGTTGATCACCGCGCGCGTCGTGCGGCCGGTGTAGAGCACGTCGTCGATCAGCAATATGGGCCGGCCGTCGACCTCGAACGGCAGGCGCGTCGGGTCGGCGCTGGACATGCCGCGCGACGCGAAATCGTCGCGGTGCAGCGCGCTCGAGATCACGCCGATCTCGCCCGGCAGCTTCAGCTGCTCGTGCAGGCGCTCGGCCAGCCAGGCGCCACCCGACCAGATGCCGACCAGCACGGTGTCGGGTTGCAGCAGGTTGCGGACGACCGATTGCAGGTCCTTGTACAAGGCCTCGGCGTCGAGATGCAGTGTGCCCATCAGGTGGTCCTGTCGGTGGAGGTGGTCAAGTCGGTGCAGGCCAAGGGAGGGCTCGCAGGTATTGCTCCAGGATGATGGCCGCCGACGCCGCATCGACGTCGCTCGCCCCCATCGCGTGGGCCTCGGTGGTGGTGTAGCGCTCGTCGACCTCGTGCACCGGCAGCCGGAAGCGGCCGTGCAGCTGGCGCGCGAAGCGCTGCGCGCGGACGGTGTTCTCGTGCGGCGCGCCATCGGGGTGCACCGGCACGCCGACCACCAGCGCATGCGGCTGCCATTCGGCGATCAGCTTGCCGAGCGCCGCGAAGCGCGCATCGCCGACCGCCGCCACGGTGCGCAGCGGCGTCGCGGTGCGCGTCACGGTGTTGCCGCTGGCCACGCCGACGCGCAGCGTGCCGAAATCGAAAGCCAGGAACGACCGGGGGGCGGACGTCTCATGCATGCCCCGCCTCTTGCGACAGCATGCGCGGGTCGATCCCCAGCAGCGACAGCGCCTTGTCGTAGCGCTGCTCGACCGGCGTGTCGAAGATGATCCCGGGTTCCGCGACGACGTTGATCCAGCCGTTGCGGCCGATCTCTTCCTCGAGCTGGCCGGCGCTCCAGCCGCTGTAGCCGAGCGTGACGAGGATCTTCTTCGGGCCGGCACCGTGCGACAGCGCCTCGAGCACGTCCTTGCTGGTGGTCATCTCGAGCCCGCCGGGGATCTGCAGCGACGAGTTGTAGTGCCCGCCCTCGCCCGCCTCGCCGCCCAGCCGCTCGTGCAGCACGAAGCCGCGCTCAGTCTGCACCGGGCCGCCGAAGTAGACCGGCACGTCGGCCAGGTCGGGGCGGTCGAGGGTCAGCTCGACCTTCTCGAACAGGTTCTTCAGCTTGATGTCGATCGGTTTGTTGATCACCAGGCCGAGAGCGCCCTTCTCGGTGTGCTCGCACAGGTAGATCACGGCGCCGGCGAAGGTGTCGTCGGCCATGCCCGGCATGGCGATCAGGAACTGGTTGGTCAGGTTGATGGTCGCGGCAGGCATAGGGCGGCATTTTATGACTGCGGCACACTCGCCCGATGGAAAAGGTTTCCGAGCCGTCGCTGGGCGCGGCGCTGGTGTGGTTCCGGCGTGATCTGCGGGCCGGGGACCACGCCGCGCTGTTCCATGCGCTGAAGGCCGCCCGCAAGGTCTGGTGCGCCTTCATCCTCGACCGCGAGATCCTCGATGCGCTGCCGCGCGCCGACCGGCGGGTGGAGTTCATCCGCGACAGCCTGGCCGCGCTCGACGCCCGGCTGCGCGCGCTGGCGCCCGGCGCCGCCGGGCTGCTGGTGCGCCACGGTTTCGCGGTCGACGAACTGCCGCGCCTGGCCCAGGCGCTGCACGTTCAGGCGGTGTACGCCAACCACGACGACGAGCCGGCCTCGCTCGCGCGCGACGCCCGGGTGCGCGGCACGCTGGCCGGCCTGGGCATCGCGCTGCACACCGGCAAGGACCATGTGGTGTTCGAGCGCAGCGAGCTGCTGACCGGCAGCGGCAAGGCCTACAGCGTGTTCACGCCGTACAAGAACGCCTGGCTGCGCAAGCTGGAGCCGTTCTATGTCAGCGCGTACCCGGTGGAACGCTACGCGCACCGGCTGGCGCCGCCGGCCGACGATGTCACCGGCGACATCCCGTCACTCGCCGACATCGGCTTCGAGCCGACCAACCTGCGCGAGCTGCACCAGGGCACGGGCGAGGCCGGCGCGCAGGCGCTGCTCGACGACTTCCTGCCGCGCATCGGCCGCTATGGCGAGGCACGCGACTTCCCGGCGGTGAAGGGGCCGAGCTACCTGTCGATGCACCTGCGCTTCGGCACCGTCTCGATCCGCAYGCTGGCGCGCGAGGCGGCACAGCGCATGCACCACGGCTCGGCCGGCGCGGCGGTGTGGCTGTCGGAGCTGGTGTGGCGCGATTTCTACCACCAGGTGCTGCACCACCACCCGCGGGTGGTCGACGCGAGCTTCAAGCCGGCCTACGACGCGATCAAGTGGGAGCACGGCAAGCACGCGCAGGCGCTGTTCGAGGCCTGGTGCGAAGGCCGCACCGGCTACCCGCTGGTCGACGCCGCGCAGGCGCAGATCAACCAGACCGGCTACATGCACAACCGGCTGCGCATGGTGACCGCGAGCTTCCTGACCAAGGACCTGGGCATCGACTGGCGCTGGGGCGAGCGCTGGTTCGCCGAGAAGCTGAACGACTACGACCTGGCGGCGAACAACGGCGGCTGGCAGTGGGCGGCCTCGACCGGCTGCGATGCGCAGCCGTACTTCCGCATCTTCAACCCGGTGAGCCAGAGCGAGAAGTTCGACGCCGCGGGCAAGTTCATCCGACGCTACCTGCCGGTGCTGGCGGGGCTGTCGGACAAGGCGATCCATGCGCCGTGGCTGGCGCGGCCGATCGAACTGGCGGAGGCCGGCGTGCGGCTGGGCGACAACTACCCGCTGCCGATCGTGGCGCACGACGAGGCGCGGGAGCGCACGCTGGCGCGCTATGCGGTGGTGAAGGGCACGGAAAGCACGACCGGCCAGGCGGCGGGCTAGGCGGAGGACTCGGCGGCAGGTTCGTCGTCGTCTTCGGACGGCTGGTCTTCGTCGGGGCGCTCGCGGCCACGTTCGTCGCCACGCCCGTCGTGCCGGCGCCGCCCGCCGCGCGCTGCGCCGCCCGTGCGCGACACGCCGCGCCGGCCC
>NZ_JBFULV010000186.1:0-6496 GCF_054049715.1 Rhizobacter sp. P5_C2
TCGCGGGCGGCCCATGACGCATTGCTCCTCCTCACGCTGGAAGCCGTTGCGCCGCAGTTCGCGGGTGATGGTGCTGGCAGCTCGTTGCAGCGTCCTGGCAATGGCTCGTGCGCTGCTGCCCTGGGAACTCAGCGCCATGATCACGCCTCGGTCCTCGGCGCTCAATTGTTCGTAGGTTCTTGTCATGCAACGGCTCTCAGGGGGCTGGAGTGTTGCACTTCACCTTTGAAACCGCCAACCAAAGCAAAGAGCCTGAATGCAACACCATGCGGTTCGTTCTGGCCCGCTTCGGACAACACGGCCACGCCGCTGCACACCCTCCCTTGATTGGGATTGTTGCCCTCCCGCCTCCACGCGCCTCGCTCCCTTGGTAGGCTTGGGCGGATGCAGATCCGACCTTCCGATATGTCGCTCTCCGCCTTCGTGGCCGGCTTCGTCGCCGTCCTCGTCGGCTTCACCAGCTCCGTCGCCATCGTGTTCTCGGCCGCGCAGGCCCTGGGCGCCGGCCCCGCCGAGATCAGCTCGTGGATGTGGGCGCTCGGCCTCGGCATGGGGCTGTGCTCGGTGCTGCCCTCGCTGTGGCTGCGCCAGCCGGTGATGATCGCGTGGTCGACTCCCGGCGCGGCCGTGCTCGCCACCGCGGCGGCCAGTGGCGCCTTCCACCTGCCGGAGGCGATCGGCGCCTTCATCGTCAGTGCCGCGCTGGTCACGCTGTTCGGCGTCACCGGCTGGTTCGAGCGGCTGATGGGGCGCATTCCGATGCCGATCGCCAGCGCCTTGCTCGCCGGCGTGCTGGCCCGCTTCGGGCTCGATGCCTTCATCGCGCTGAAATCCTCGTTCGCGCTGGTGCTGCTGATGCTCGCCGCCTACCTGGTCGGCCGTCGCTTCTGGCCGCGCTATGCGGTGCCGGGCGTGCTGCTGGCCGGCACCGCGTTCGCCGCACTGCAAGGCCAGTTGCACCTGGGCGCCGTTCCGCTCGGGCTCACGATGCCCGTCTTCACGGCGCCGGTGTTCACGCTGCCGGCCATCGTGAGCCTCGCGCTGCCGCTCTTCGTCGTCACGATGGCTTCGCAGAACCTGCCGGGCGTGGCGGCGATCCGGGCGGCCGGCTACGACATGCCGATCTCGAAGCTGATCACCCTCACCGGCCTGGCAACGCTGCTGCTCGCGCCCTTCGGTGCCTTTGCGCTGAACCTGTCGGCCATCACCGCGGCCATCTGCATGGGCCGCGAGGCGCATGAAGACAAGGGCCGGCGCTACATGGCGGCCGTCAGTTGCGGCCTCATCTATTGCGTGATCGGCCTGTTCGGCGCAGCCGTCACCGGCGTGCTGACGGCCTTTCCACGCGAACTGGTGGTCGCCATCGGCGGCTTCGCGCTGTTGGGCAGCATCGGCAGCGGCCTGGCCGCGGCCCTGAAAGAAGACGCCCACCGCGAGGCCGCGCTGATCACCTTCCTCGTGACGCTGAGCGGCCTCAGCCTGTGGGGCATCGGCTCGGCCTTCTGGGGCGTGGTCGCCGGCGCGCTCGCGCTTTTTGTGCAACAGTGGCGGCCCCGCATCGCCGCCTGACCGACAGAGAGAGCCCCGCCATGACGCTGCTGTTCGTTGCCGACCCGCTGGAAGCCTTCAAGACCTACAAGGATTCGACCTTCGCGATGATGCGCGAAGCCGCCCGCCGCGGCCACGCACTCGCCGCCTGCGAACCGCGCGACCTGGTCTGGGAACGCGGCGGCCGCGTGCAGGCGAAGGTCCGGCCGTTCACGGTCACCACCGACCCGCACGCCTGGTTCGACGAGCAACCCGCGCAGACGCTGGCGCTCGCCGATGTCACCGCGGTGCTGATGCGCAAGGACCCGCCCTTCGACAGCGAGTACTTCTACGCCACCCACCTGCTGCAGCAGGCCGAGCGCGAAGGCGCCCGCGTCTTCAACAAGCCGGCCGCGCTGCGCGACCACCCGGAAAAGCTCGCGATCCTCGAGTTCCCCGACTTCATCGGCCCGACGCTCGTCACGCGCGACGAGGCCGAGATCAAGCGCTTCCACGCGGTGCACCACGACATCATCCTGAAGCCGCTCGACGGCATGGGCGGCATGGGCATCTTCCGCGTCGGCCCCGACGGGCTGAACCTGGGCAGCATCACCGAGACGCTGAACAAGGGCGGCACCCAGACCGTCATGGTGCAGCGCTACCTGCCCGAGATCGTCCACGGCGACAAGCGCGTGCTGGTGATCGGCGGCGTGCCGGTGCCGTTCTCGCTGGCCCGCATCCCGCAAGGCAGCGAGATCCGCGGCAACCTGGCGGCCGGTGGCAAGGGCGTCGCGCAGCCGCTGTCGAACCGCGACCGCGAGATCGCCGAGGCGCTCGGCCCGGTGCTGGCCGCGCGCGGGCTGCTGCTCGTGGGGCTGGACATCATCGGCGACAGCCTGACCGAGATCAACGTGACCAGCCCGACCTGCTTCCAGGAGATCGCGCAGCAGGCCGGTTTCGACGTGGCCGAGATGTTCATCGATGCGCTGGAAAGCAAACTGCCCTGAAACCGCCGGCACGGGATAATCCGGCTCCTTCTGCTGAGCTGCTCCCGCTGATCTCCCCATGGCCGTCCTTTCGCTTTCCAACGCCCACCTGGCCTTCGGCCACGTGGCCCTGCTCGACAACGCGGCCTTTTCGCTCGAAACCGGTGAACGCCTCGGGCTGATCGGCCGCAACGGCGCCGGCAAGTCCTCGATGCTGAAGATCATCGCCGGGCTCGAAAAGCTCGACGACGGCCTGCTGCAGATGACGCAGGGCGTGCGCATCTGCTACGTGCCGCAGGAGCCGGTGTTCGAACCCGGCCACACGGTGTTCGAGGCCGTCAGCGAAGGCGTGGCCGAAGCCCGCGCCGTGCGCCAGGCCTACGAAGAGCATGCCGACGGCGTCGACCTCGACGCCCTGCAGACGCGCATCGAGGCGCTCGACGCCTGGAACTGGGAGCAGCGCGTCGACACCACGCTCGCACAGCTTCACCTCGACGGCACGCGCGAGATCGGCCAGCTCTCGGGCGGCATGAAGAAGCGCGTCGCGCTCGCGCAGGCGCTGGTCGCCGTGCCCGACGTGCTGCTGCTCGATGAGCCGACCAACCACCTCGACCTCGACTCGATCACCTGGCTCGAAGAGCTGTTGCGCGGCTTCAAGGGCAGCGTGATGCTGATCACCCACGACCGCGCCTTCCTCGACGGCGTGGCCACCCGCATCGTCGAGCTCGACCGCGGCATCATCCGCAGCTACCCCGGCAACTTCACGGCCTACGAGCGCATGAAGGAAGAGCAGCTCGCGTCCGATGCGCTCGCCAACGCGCGCGCCGACAAGCTGCTGGCCCAGGAAGAGGTGTGGATCCGCAAGGGCGTCGAAGCCCGCCGCACGCGCAGCGTGGCGCGCATCCAGCGGCTGGAAGTGCTGCGCGACCAGCGCCAGAAGCGGCGCGATTCGCTCGGCCAGGTGCGCCTCGAAGTGGACTCCGGCGCGCCCAGCGGCAAGATCGTCGCCGAGCTGCGCGACGTGAACCTGCGCTTCGGCGAGAAGGTGATCGTGAAGGACTTCACCGCGACCATCCTGCGCGGCGACAAGGTCGGCCTGATCGGGCCGAACGGCGCCGGCAAGACGACGCTGCTGAAGCTGATCCTCGGCGAACTGAAGGCCGACTCCGGCCACGTGCGCCAGGGCAGCAAGCTCGAAGTCGCCTACTTCGACCAGATGCGCAGCACGCTGAAGCTCGATGCGACGCTGGCCGACACCATCAGCCCGGGCAGCGAATGGGTGGAGTTCAACGGCCAGCGCAAGCACGTGATGAGCTACCTGAACGACTTCCTGTTCTCGCCCGAGCGCGCCAACTCGCCGGTGCGCACGCTGAGCGGCGGCGAGCGCAACCGCGTGCTGCTGGCGCGCCTGTTCGCGTTGCCGGCCAACGTGCTGGTGCTCGACGAACCCACCAACGACCTCGACATCGACACGCTCGAGCTGCTCGAGGAGCTGCTGCAGAGCTACCCGGGCACCGTGTTCCTGGTGAGCCACGACCGGCGTTTCCTCGACAACGTGGTCACCAGCACGATCGCGTGGGAAGGCGACGAGAGCCCGGGTTTCTGGCGCGAGTACGAAGGCGGCTACGAAGACTGGAAGCTGCAGCGCGACCGCGCGCGTGCGATGCGCGACAAGGCCGCGAAGGCCGCACCCGCGCCGACGCCGCCGGCCGCCCCGGTGGCTGCGGCGGTTGCACCCGTCGCGAAGAAGGCCAAGCTCAGCTACAAGGAACAGCGCGAACTCGACGGCCTGCCGGCGCGCATCGAGGCGCTGGAGACCGAGCAGAAGGCGCTGTCGGCGCTGCTCGCCGGCACCGAGATCTACGCCGGTGACGCGACGAAGCTCGCGACCGCACAGGCGCGCTTCTCGGCGCTCGAGGACGAACTGCTGGCGGCGCTCACCCGCTGGGAAGAACTCGGCGCGCGCTGAGCGCCGCGTCCGTCAACGGCCGAGCGCCCCGAACCACGATTCGCCGATCGCGTTGCGGTGCGAGCGGCTGATGATCAGCCCCGATTGCAGGTACAGCGCGTTCAGCAGCCGCGCGGCGCGCGAGGTGTCGAAGCCCGGCCAGTCGGCCATCTCGCGCAGCGACGAGCGGTCGCCCTGCAGCCGCTGCACCGCCGCGCGCAGCAGGCCGCCGGCACGCAGCCCGCCCATCGCGAAGCCCGGTGCCACCCGGTAGGCCACCGGCCCGGCGATCTCCGGCAGCAGCGTGCTGCGCGAGCCGCGCAGCGCGAGCTCCCACAGCACCGGCCCGAGCGAGTGGTAGTGCTGCTCGTCGGCCACCAGCGACAGCTCCGCGTCGCCCGGCGGCCGCAGCACCGCCGGCTCGACATGCATCACGCGCAACTCGGTGGGCCGCTCGCGCAGCAGGGCATTCAGGTCGATCGGGCAGTGCACCAGGCGCTCGCGCGCGAACACGGTCAGCGGCACCACCGCCTCGCCCATCTGCAGGTGGATCGCGACCTGCTGCGAATGCCGCACGCAGGCGGCCAGCACGTCCAGCACCTCGGAGGCATGGCCGGCCCGCTCGAAGCGGCTCAGGTCGGCCAGCAGCGACGGGCTGAGCGTCGCGCCCCGCAGGCTGCTGTCGGCGATCTCGCCGAGTGCACGCGGCCCGCCCGGCTCATGCAGGTAGCGCTCGAAGGCACTGACGCGCATCAGCTCCGGCTCGCCGAAGGGAATGGTGGGCTCGAACATGGACTCGGGATGGGGGAAGGTGTGACTGTAGGTCACCGGGCGGGCGCTGAAAAGCCCGGGTTCCGGGGAGTGGCCATGCCCGGGGTGTCGCGGGCGCGCTGCAGCGCCTGCCAGAACTGCGCATCCTGCGTGGTCGCGAAGTTGATGCGCATCAGCGTGCTCGGCCGGGGCGTGGCGTGGAAGATCGAGCCGGGGGCGAGCAGCCAGCCGCCGTCCAGCATCACCTGCGACAGCCGCTCGGTGTCGACGCCGGTGTCGACCCAGCCGAACAGGCCGCGCGGCGTGGCCGCGAAACGGCAGCCCGCCGCCTCGGCGAGCTGCACCGAGCGGGCCCGGGCCGCATCCAGCCGGGCCATCACGCGCTCGGCATGGCGGCGCAGCAGGCCCTGCTCCAGGCAGTGGGCGATCGCCTGCTCGGTCAGGCTGGTGGTGGTCAGGCTGCCGAGCAGCTTGGTGTCGACGAAGCGGTCGACCAGGTCGGGCGGCGCTGCCAGATAGCCAACCCGCCAGTTCGGCACCAGGATCTTCGAGAAGCCGGAAATGTAGATCGTGCGCTCCAGCGCGTCGAGCGCCGCCAGCCGCGGCAGGTGCGTCGGCGCCAGGTGGGCGTAGGTGTCGTCCTCGACGATGTGCAGCCCGTGCGCCTGCGCGAGCTTCAGCAGCCGGTGCGCATGGCCGAGCGCCAGCGTCGCGCCGGTCGGGTTGTGCAGCACCGAGACGGTGATGTACAGCCGCGGCCGCTCGTGCGGTTTCTGGGCCTCGATCAGGCGCTCCATCACCGCGAGGTCGGGGCCGTCCTCGCCGCGCGGCACCGGCAGCACGCGCAGGCCGAGTGCCGCCAGCCGCGCGAACTCGACCGACCAGCCGGGTTCGTCGACCAGCACGGTGTCGCCGGCATGGGTCAGGCTGCGGGTGACGATGTCCAGCGCATGGGTGGCGCCGAAGGTGGTGACGATCTGCTCCGGCACGGCCTTCACGCCGAAGTCGACCAGCCGCTGCGACAGCGCGCGGCGCAGCCGCAGGTCGCCGGCCGGCTCGCCGTACTGCAGCGTCAGCGCCGCGAGCTGCGAGCCGCTGCTGACGCGGCGCAGCGCGCTGCTGAGCATCGGCAGGTCCAGCCATTCGGAGGGCAGCGTGCCCAGCCCCGGCATCGGCCGCGCGCCCGGTGGCTGGAACATGCTGCGCACCAGCGCGATGGCGCTGAGCGGCGCGCGCGGTCGGGCGACCGGGTCGGCTGCGGCCG
>NZ_JBFULV010000187.1:0-6367 GCF_054049715.1 Rhizobacter sp. P5_C2
GACCGCGCCGAACGGCCCGGCGCAGGAGGCGGTGATCCGCGCCGCGCTGGCGTCGGCCCAGGTCGACGCGCGGCAGATCGGCTATGTGGAAGCGCACGGCACCGGCACGCCGCTCGGCGACCCGATCGAGTTCGGCGCGCTCGCGGCGGTGCTCGGTGCGGGCCGCGATGCGGCGCAGCCGCTGCGCGTCGGCTCGGTCAAGACGAACATCGGCCACCTCGAAGCCGCAGCCGGCCTCGCGGGCGTGGCCAAGGTGGTGCTGTCGCTGCAGCGCGGGCAGATCCCGCCGCACCTGCATTTCACGCAGGGCAACCCGCACATCGACTGGAACTGGCCGGTGCAGGTGCCGACGAAGACGACCGACTGGCCCGAGATCGACGGCCGCCGGCTCGCGGGGGTCAGCTCGTTCGGGTTTAGCGGCACCAATGCGCATGTGATCCTGGAAGCTGCGCCACGGGAACGAGGTACTCCGTTCGTCCTGAGCCTGTCGAAGGACCGCCCTGAGCTTGTCGAAGGGCCTGCTCGCGCGGCACCAGGTCTTCGACAGGCTCAGCCCGACCCTTCGACAGGCTCAGGGCGAACGGAGTTCGGGCTTCGACAGGCTCAGCCCGAACGGGGAGGTGGTGCCGATGTTCGACCGGCCCACGTGCTCGCGCTGTCGGCACGCGATGACGGCGCGCTGCTCGACCTGGCGCGCCGCCACGAGGCGCGGCTGCTGCAACTCGACGAAGGCGCCGAAGCGGCCGACCTGTGCTTCAGCGCGAACACCGGCCGCTCGCATTTCTCGCACCGCGTCGCGCTGGCCGGCGCAAGCGTCGACGAGCTGCACGCCGGGCTCGCCGGCTTCCTCGCCGGCAGCGATGACCCTGCGATCGCGCGCGGCACGCTCGAAGGCGCAGCCCGGCCGCAGGTCGCCTTCCTGTTCACCGGCCAGGGTGGGCAGTACGCCGGCATGGGCCGCGCGCTCTACGACAGCGCGCCGGTGTTCCGCGCCGCGATGGACGCCTGCAACGCGGCCGCCGCGCCGCACCTGCCGCGCCCGTTGCTCGACGTGATCTTCACGCCGGCGGGCAGCGGCTCGCCGATCAACGAGACGGTGTGGGCGCAGCCGGTCAACTTCGCGATCGAGGTGTCGCTGGCCGCGCTGTGGCGGTCGTGGGGCATCGAGCCGGTGGCGCTGCTCGGGCACAGCCTCGGCGAGTACGCAGCGGCCTGCGTGTCGGGCCTGCTGTCGCTCGAAGATGGCATGACCTGCGTGATCGCGCGCGGCCGGCTGACGCACGAGTTGCCGGCCGATGGGGCGATGGCCGCGGTGTTCGCGCCCGAAGCGGTCGTGCAGGCCGAGCTGGCGCACGGCCCGGCCACGCTGACGATCGCGGCCTACAACGGCCCCGAGCATTTCGTGATCAGCGGCCCGCGCAACGCGGTCGATGCCGCGACGCAGCGGCTCGAAGCCGCGGGCATCCGCGTCAAGCTGCTGCGCGTGCCGCATGCGGCGCATTCGGCGCTGATCGAGCCGGTGCTGCCGGCCTACCGCCGCGTGCTGGAGACGGTGACCTTCCACGAGCCGCGCATCGCGCTGGTCTCCAACGTCACCGGCGCGCCGGCCGGCCCGGCCGAGATCGGCCGCGTCGACTACTGGCTCACGCACATGCGCCAGCCGGTGCGCTTCGCGCAGGCGCTGCAGGGGCTGCTCGCGCAAGGCATCACGCATTTCATCGAGGTCGGGCCGCACCCGGTGCTGCTCGGCATGGGGGCTGAATGTGCCGGCGGCACCGAGGTCGAATGGCTGCCGTCGCTGCACCGCGAGCGTGCTGACTGGACCGACCTGCTCGCGAGCCTGCAACGCCTGTACGTGGCCGGCGCCGACGTGAACTGGGCCGCGTTCGACGCGCCGTACCGCCGCAGCCGCGTCGCGCTGCCGACGTATCCGTTTCGCGCGAAGCGGCATTGGATGGACATCGTCGGCGAGAGCGCCGCACCGGTGGTCGATGCGGCGCAGCGCTGGTCGCGCGTCAGCACCGCGCTGTCGCGCCAGGCTGAGCGCGGTCCACTCGACCTGAACGCCGCCTCGTACCCGGCGAAGTGGGAGTGCCTCGCCCGCGTGACCAGCGCGCACGCGGCGCACACGCTGCGCGAGGCCGGCCTGTTCCTGCAGGCCGGTGAATCGCACACGCTCGACGGCCTGATGCAACGCAGCGGCATCGGCGCGAGCTACCGGCACCTGGTGTCGCGCTGGCTCGACAGCCTGGTCGACGGCGGCGAGCTGCGGCGCGATGGCGAGGCCTTCGTCGCCGACCGCGCGCTCGCCGAGCCGCCGCTGGCCGCGCTGTGGGCCGAGGCCGAACGCCTGTTCGCCGACAACCAGCCGCTGCTCGCCTACGTGCGCCACTGCGGCTCGCTGGTGGCGCCGGTGCTGCTGGGCCGCGAGAGCCCGCTCGAGACCTTGTTCCCCGGCGGCTCGTTCGAACTCGCCGAGAACCTCTACGAGCGCTCGGCGACGATGCGCTACATCAACGGCCTCGCCGCCGCGGCCTTCGAGTCGCTGGCCGCCACCGTGCCGGCCGGCCGCGCGCTGCGCGTGCTGGAGGTCGGTGCCGGCACCGGCGGCACGAGTTCCGCGGTGCTCGCCGCGTTGCCGGCCGACCGCGCGCAGTACCACTTCACCGACGTCTCCGACGTGTTCCTGGACCGCGCTCGCGAGCGTTTCGCGGCGTACCCGTTCGTTCGCTTCGGCCGCTTCGACATGGACGCCGATCCGCAGCCGCAGGGCTACGCGCCCGGCAGCGTCGACGCGATCGTCTCTGCCAATGCGGTGCATGCCAGCAAGGACCTGCGCCTTGCGCTGAAGCGGCTGCGCGCGCTGCTCGCGCCGGGCGGCGTGCTGGTGCTGGTCGAATCGACGACCCACCTGCCGTGGTTCGACATGACGACCGGCCTGATCGAAGGCTGGCAGCACTTCGCCGACGACCTGCGCGGCGACAACCCGCTGCTGCCGCCGGCGCGCTGGCTCGAGGCCTTGCGCGAGGCCGGCTTCGACGAGGCGGGCGCGTGGCCGCCGGCCGGCTCGCCCGCCGAGGCGCTGGGCCAGCATGTGATCGTCGCGCGCGTGCCGGGTGATGCGGTGGGAGCGGCCGCATCGGCCGTCGTCGCCGACGACGCACCGCAACGCAGCGCCGCCACCGCACCGGCCGAACTCGCCCAGGCCTTCCGCCAGCGCCTGCTCGACGCGATGGCCGGCGAGCGCACCGAGCTGATGCGCGACTTCGTGCGCGAGCGCGTCGTGCGCGTGCTGCGCCTGGACGCCGCCGATGCACCCGGCCGCGCCGACCGCTTGATGGACATCGGCTTCGATTCGCTGATGGCGGTGCAGCTGCGCAACCAGCTCGGCAGCGGGCTCGGTCTCGACAAGCCCTTGCCCGCAACGCTGATGTTCGACCACCCGACGATCGATGCGCTGGCAATCTACCTGCTGGATCGCGTGATCCCGAAAACCGCACCGGTGGTGGCCGACAAGCCGGTGCAAGCCACCGCGCCGAACGCCTCCGTCGAAGCCGTTGCCGCGATGAGCGACGCCGAGATCGAAGCCTTGCTGATGAGCCGATTGGAGGGATCTTGAGCAGTCCTGCCGCCGACACCCCCACGCTGACGCCGCTGCAGCGGGCCTTCCTCGCCCTGCAGCAGGCGCAGGCGAAGGTTGCTGCGCTCGAGGGCGCGGCGCGCGAGCCGATCGCGATCATCGGGCTCGGCTGCCGCGTGCCCGGCGGCGGTGTCGATGGCGAGAGCTTCTGGCAGCTGATGCGCGATGGTGTCGACGCGACCGGTCCGCTGCCGCGCGAGCGCTGGGATGTCGATGCGCTGTACGACCCCGATCCCGAGGCGCCGGGCCGCATCGCGACGCGCGGCGGTGGCTTCCTCGGCCCGGTCGACGGCTTCGACCCGGCCTTCTTCGGCATCACCCGCCGCGAGGCGCAGGGCATGGACCCGCAGCAGCGGCTGCTGCTGGAGGTGGCCTGGGAGGCGCTGGAGAACGCCGGCCAGGCGCCCGACCGGCTGGAGCGCTCGGCGACCGGCGTCTACGTCGGCGTCTGCGCGAACGACTACGCGCAGATGCAGCTCGAGACCGGCGACCGCGGGCTGCTCGATGCGCACTTCGCGTCGGGCATCGCGCACAGCATCGCGTCGGGTCGGCTGTCGTACCTGCTCGGGCTGCAGGGGCCGAGCGTCACGCTCGACACCGCGTGCTCGTCGTCGCTGGTCGCGCTGCACCTGGCCTGCCAGGCGCTGCGCGCACGCGACTGCCGCATGGCGCTGGCGGGAGGCGTCAACCTGATCCTGTCGCCGGACCTGTACATCGCGCTGTCGCATTCGCGCATGCTGTCGCCGGACGGCAAGTGCAAGACCTTCGATGCGGCGGCCGACGGCTTCGCGCGCGGCGAGGGCTGCGGCGTGGTCGTGCTGAAGCGCCTGAGCGATGCGCAGGCCGATGGCGACCGCATCCTCGCGGTGGTGCGCGCCAGCGCGGTCAACCAGGACGGCCCGAGCAGCGGGCTGACCGCGCCGAACGGCCCGGCGCAGGAAGCGGTGATCCGCGAGGCGCTTTCGCGTGCCGGCATCGCGCCGCGCGAGGTCGGGTATGTCGAGGCGCATGGCACCGGCACGCAGCTCGGCGATCCGCTGGAGGTGCAGGCGCTGGGGGCGGTGTTCTCCGAAGGGCGCGATGCATCGCAGCCGCTGTGGATCGGCTCGGTGAAGACCAACCTCGGCCACCTCGAAGCGGCGGCCGGCGTGACCGGGCTGATCAAGCTGGTGCTGTCGCTACAGCGGCGGCAGATCCCGGCGCACCTGCATTTCAAGACGCCGAGCCCGCACATCGCATGGGGCGACCAGCCGCTGAAGGTGCCGACCGCGCTGATGGCCTGGGAGCCGATCGGCGGGCGGCGCATCGCGGGCGTCAGCTCGTTCGGGTTCAGCGGGACGAATGCGCATGTGGTTGTCGAAGAGGCGCCCTCTGATGATTCCGTTCGCCCTGAGCTTGTCGAAGGGTTGGTGCCAGGTGAACCAGGGCTTCGACAAGCTCAGCCCGACCCTTCGACAGGCTCAGGGCGAACGGGGGAGGGAGGGGCCGTTCACCTGTTCGTCCTTTCCGCCCGAGACGAAACCGCGCTCGCCGACACCGCGCGCCGATTCGCCACCTCGCTCGCCGGCCGCCCCGACAGCGAGCTGCCCGACCTCTGCTTCACGGCAGCCGTGAGCCGCGCGAGCTTCGCACAGCGCGCCACCGTGCTCGCGCGCTCGGTCGCCGAACTGTGCGAGCGCCTGCTGGCCGTGGCCGAAGGCCGCGAGGCCGACGGCGTGCGCAGCGGCCGCGTCACCCGCCGCGACCCGGCGCGCATCGCCTTCCTGTTCACCGGCCAGGGCGCGCAGTACGCCGGCATGGCGCGTGCGCTGTATGCGCAGCAGCCGGTGTTCCGCGCTGCGCTCGACGACTGCGCGCAGGCCATCGCCGGCGTGCTGCCGCAGCCGCTGCTCGACGTGGTGTTCGCCGAGCAGGGCGATGCGATCGACGAGACCCGCTACACGCAGCCGGCATTGTTCAGCCTCGAATACGCGCTCGCGAAGCTGTGGGCCGCCTGGGGCATCGTGCCCGACGTGGTGATGGGCCATTCGGTCGGCGAGTACGCCGCCGCCTGCCTGGCCGGCGTGATGACGCTGCCGCAGGCGCTCGCGCTGATCGCGGAGCGGGGCCGGCTGATGCAATCGCTGCCGGCCGGTGGTGCGATGGCGGCGGTCTTCGCGTCCGAAGCCGAGGTGGCCGAGGCGGTCGCGCCGTTCGCCGCGCAACTCTCGATCGCCGCCGTCAACGCACCGGTGCAGACGGTGATCTCCGGCACCGCGTCCGCGGTCGATGCCGTCTGCGAGCGCTTCAGCGCACGCGGCGTGCGCTGCCAGAAGCTGCCGGTCTCGCATGCCTTCCATTCGCCGCTGGTCGATCCGGTGCTCGATGCGTTCRAGAAGGCCGCCGCAGCGACGACGATGGCGCGCCCGCAATTGCGCCTGGTGTCCAACCTGACCGGCCAGCTTGCTGACGCGAACGCGATCACCCAGCCCGCCTACTGGCGCCGCCATGTGCGCGAGGCGGTGCGCTTCGCCGACGGCCTGCGCACGCTGGCCGGACTGAAGCCGGACGTCTGCATCGAGCTCGGCCCGCACCCGACGCTGCTGAATTTCGCCGCCGACCTGGCCGACGAACTGCCGGTGCGCGTGCCGACGCTGCGCAAGGGCCGCGCCGATGCCGACCAGCTCGCCGAATCGCTGGCCGCGCTGTTCCTGGCCGGCGCGCCGATCGACTGGCGCGCCGTCTGGT
>NZ_JBFULV010000188.1:0-6345 GCF_054049715.1 Rhizobacter sp. P5_C2
AGCGCGGCGGCCGACTACATGGAGATGGTGCAGCTGGCGGTGCAGGCGGGCAGCCTGAACGAGGCGCAGCAGGCGATGGACAAGGGGTTCGCTGCGGGCGTGCTGGGCGTGGGCCCGGAGGCCGAGCGGCACAAGCGGCTGAAGGACCTGGTGGCCAAGCGGCTGGCCGAGGCGAAGGCCGGGCAGGCGCAGGCGCTCACCGATGCGAAGGCGGCCAAGGACGGCGGCGAGTTGCTGGCGATCGGCATGGACCAGGTCTACGGTGGCCAGGCGAAGCCGGGGCTGGAGCTGATGCAGCAGGGCATCGCGAAGGGCACGAAGCGGCCGGATGACGCGAAGCTGCACCTGGCGATCGCGCAGCTGGTGGCGGGGGACCACGCGAAGTCGGCGGCGACCTTCAGGACCGTGCAGGGCAATGACGGCACCGCCGACCTGGCCCGGCTCTGGGCCTTGTTCGCGCGCAAGAAGTAGCAGCTACTTCGGGGCGAGGCGGATCGCGCCGTCGAGGCGGATCACCTCGCCGTTCAGCATCTCGTTCGTGATGATCTGGTGCACCAGCTTCGCGTAGTCGGCAGGCGTGCCGAGGCGGCTCGGGAAGGGCACGCCGGCGGCGAGTGCGTCCTGCACCTCCTGCGGCATGCCGAACAACATCGGCGTGCCGAAGATGCCCGGCGCGATCGTCATGTTGCGGATGCCGTTGCGGGCCAGGTCGCGTGCGATCGGCAGCGTCATGCCGACGATGCCGCCCTTCGAGGCCGCGTAGGCCGCCTGGCCGATCTGCCCGTCGTAGGCGGCCACGCTGGCGGTCGAGATGAGCACGCCGCGCTCGCCGGTGGATTCGGGTGCATTGCGGCTCATCGCCTCGGCGGCGAGCCGGATCATGTTGAAGCTGCCGACCAGGTTCACCGTCACGGTCTTCGCGAACACCGCGAGCGGGTGCGCGCCATCCTTGCCGACGGTCTTCACCGCCGGTGCAATGCCGGCGCAGTTGACCAAGCCCATCAGCTTGCCGGCCGCGGTGGCCGCGGCGACGACCGCCTGGCCGTCGGCCTCCTGGCTCACGTCGCAGCGCACGAACACGCCGCCCAGCTCCTTCGCGACCGCTTCGCCCTTGTCGGCCTGCAGGTCGGCGATGACGACCTGGCCGCCGGCGGCCGCGAGCATGCGTGCCGTGCCTTCGCCGAGGCCCGAGGCCCCGCCGGTCACGATGAAGACCTTGCCTGCGATGTCCATGGGGCAGCCTCTTACTGGAGTGCGGCCAGCGCGCGCGACGTGATCTCCTCGACCGAGCCGGTGCCGGAGATCTTGCGGTACTTGGGCGCCGCGGCGTCGCCGGTGGCGGCCCAGCCGGAGTAGTACTCGACCAGCGGACGCGTCTGCTTCTGGTAGACCTCGAGGCGCTTCTTGACGGTCTCTTCCTTGTCGTCGTCGCGCTGGATCAGTTCGTCGCCGGTCACGTCGTCGCGGCCCGCGGTCTTCGGCGGATTGAACTTCAGGTGGTAGCTGCGGCCCGAGGCCGGGTGCACGCGGCGGCCGCTGATGCGCTCGATGATCGCGGCGTCGGGCACGTCGATCTCGAGCACGAGGTCGAGCTTGACGCCCGCGGCCTTCATCGCGTCGGCCTGCGGGATCGTGCGCGGGAAGCCGTCGAACAGGAAACCCTTTGCGCAATCGGGCTGGGTGATGCGCTCTTTCACGAGGCCGATGATGATGTCGTCGCTGACCAGGCCGCCGGCGTCCATCACCTGCTTGGCCGCGACGCCGAGTGGTGTGCCGGCCTTGACAGCTGCGCGGAGCATGTCGCCGGTGGAGATCTGCGGGATGCCGAACTTCTGGCAGATGAAGGTCGCTTGCGTGCCTTTACCGGCGCCTGGCGCGCCCAGCAGAATCAGTCTCATCAGTCTTCCTCAATTTATGGAATTTGCGGCCTCGATGCCAGCCGCCGCAGGCTCGGGCTTTTCAAGTCGAGAATAGCATGCGACCCCCTGCGCGAAACTGACGCAAGGCAGGCCGCAAGGCCCTCGGCGCCCCCGGGTTTACACCCGCTTCGAGCTCGTCTTCTTCAGCCGATCAGCGCCCTCGCGCGCACCAGGTCTTCGGGCGTGTCGACCCCCGGGCCCGGGCGCACCGCGCTGACGTGCACCGCGATGCGATGCCCGTGCCACAGCACGCGCAATTGTTCGAGCGATTCGGTCTGCTCGAGCGGGCAGGGCGGCAGCTTCGGGAAATCCCTCAGGAAGCCGGCGCGGTAGCCGTACAGCCCGATGTGGCGCAAGGGAGCAGGCGACGAGAGCGTCTCGATGCCCGACGCATAGCCGTCGCGCCACCACGGGATCGGCGCGCGCGAGAAGTAGAGCGCGCGGTTCGCGCCGTCGAGCACGACCTTCACGACGTTCGGGTTGCGCAGCTCGTCGACGCTGTCGATCGCGTGTGCCGCGGTGCTCATCGGGCAATCGGGCTGCGATTGCAGCAGTGCGGCGCAGGCATCGACCAGCGCCGGCTCGATCAGCGGCTCGTCGCCCTGCACGTTGACGACGATCTCGTCGGGCTGCAGGCCGAGCAGCGCACAGGCCTCGGCGAGGCGGTCGCTGCCGGTCGGGTGGTCGCTGCGGGTCAGCACGCAGGCGACGTCGTGCGCGCGGCAGGCGGCGACGATCTCGACATCGTCCGCCGCCACCACCACCTGCTGCGCACCCGACAGCGCGGCGCGGCGCGCGACACGCACGATCATCGGCAACCCGCCGATGTCGGCCAGCGGCTTGCGCGGCAGGCGCGTCGATTGCAGCCGGGCCGGTACCAGGACGGTGAAGCTCACGCGCTGCTCCCGGCGTTGACCGGCACGTCAAGCGAGCGGGCCTCGGCCTCGAGCATGATCGGCATGCCGTCGCGCACCGGGAAGGCCAGGCGGTCGGCATTGCACACCAGCTCGTGCGCGCTGTCCTGCGGCGGGCGCTTGTGCTCCAGCGGCCCCTTGCACAGGGGGCACACCAGCAGTTGAAGCAGTCGGGTGTCCATGGGGCGTCCTCGGGTCAGAAGTGGGCGGTCGGCGCGCGCTGGGGCAGCAGCGCCAACAGGTCGGCAGCGAAGGCCGGCGGAAACTGGAAGTCTAGCGTCGCGACCCACACGCGGGTCGTGCCCAGGCGCGCGGGATCGAGCTTGACGGCATCTTTCTCGGTGACGACCACGTCGGCCGTGTCGGACGGCCAGGGCAGCACCGCGAAGTCATGGTGGTCGGGCAGCGGCAGTTCGGCGATGTCCAGGCCGGCATCGCGCAGCATCGAGAAGAAGCGTTGCGGATGCGCCAGCCCGGCGGCGGCGACCAGGCGGCGGCCGCGCAGACCGGCGCCGGCATCGGAGTCGCCGGGGGTGCCGTCCAGCCACGCCTGCAACAGCGTGAAGCGGCCCAGGCTGCGTTGCACGACATGGCCCGGCAGCGGGGTCGACGCGGCCGGCGCGTTGTACAGCAGCACGCTGCGCGCCGGCAGCGCCGACGGCATCGGCTCGCGCAACGGGCCGGCCGGCAGCAGCCAGCCGTTGCCGGCGCCGCGCTCGTCGAACACGATGACCTGCGCGTCGCGCGCCAGTTGCCGGTGCTGCAGGCCGTCGTCGCAGACGATCACGTCGACCGCCGGATGGGCCGCGAGCAGCGCGTGGCCGGCCTGCGCGCGCCGCCGCCCGACGGCCACCGGCGCGCCGCTGCGGCGTTGCATCAGCAGCGGCTCGTCGCCGCAGGCGCTGGCCGGCGTGTCCGGCGTCACCAGCACGACCTCGTCGCCCGCAGTGCCGCCGTAGCCGCGCGACACGATGCCCGGCGTCCAGCCGCGCTGCCGCAGCAGGTCGACCAGCGCGAGGCAGGTGGGGGTCTTGCCGGCGCCACCGGCGATCAGGTTGCCGACCACGATCACCGGCACCGGCAGGTGCTCGATGCGCCGCCAGCCGGCGTCGAATGCAAGCTTGCGCAGCGCGACGACGACGCCGTACAGCGCCGCCAGCGGCAGCAGCGCCCACGCCAGCGCGCCGCGCGCCAGCCAAGCGCGCTGCAGTCGGAGGGACAGCGACACGGGAACGGGAGCGGCGCCGGGCCGCTCAGCGAGCTTCGCCGCCCTGCGAGGTCTGGGCTGCGAAGGTCAGCCGCGCGAGGCCCGCGCGGCGTGCTGCGTCCATCACCGTGATGACGGACTGGTGCGACGACGCCGCATCGGCCGACACGATGATGATCGCGTCCTTCGCGCCGGCGGCCGCCGCCAGCAGTTCGGCGGTCAGCATCTCGACGTTGCGGCCATCGAGTGTCTTGCGATTCACCGCGTAGCGCCCTTCGGCCGAGATCGCGACGATCACTTCCTTGTTGTTCTCGCGCGGCTTGTCGGCGTCGGCCACCGGCAGGCTGACCTGCAGCTCGGTGAACTTCGAGTAGGTCGTCGACAGCATCAGGAAGATCAGCACGACCAGCAGCACGTCGATGAACGGGATCAGGTTGATCTCGGGTTCTTCAGGGTGGTGCTTGCGGAATTTCATCGCCATGGCCCGTCAGCTCGCCTTGCGCACCGCGGTGAAGCGCATCAGGTGCGGCACCATGCGTTCGGCGGCTTGTTCCATCTCGAGCGTGTAGGCGTCGATCAGGCCCCGGAAGTAGCGGTAGGCGATCAGCGACGGGATCGCGATCATCAGGCCGAACGCGGTGTTGTACAGCGCGACCGAGATGCCGTGCGCCAGCAGCGCCGGGTTGCTGCCGCCGGTGGGCGCCTGCGAACCGAAGATCTCGATCATGCCGATGACCGTGCCCATCAGGCCCAGCAGCGGCGCGGCCGAGGCGATGGTGCCCAGCGTGTTCAGGAAGCGCTCCATCTTGTGCACCGCGCTGCGGCCGGCGGATTCGAACGCGCCGTGCAGGTTGTCGTTCGAGATGCGCGGGTCGGCGATGATCGCCCGCAGCCCGGTGGCGAGCACCTGCCCGAGCAGCGAGTTGTCGGCCAGCTTGTTGACCACGTCGGCGGCAGGCAGGTGGGCGCGGGTGACGGAGATCACCTCATCGAGCAGGCGCGGCGGTGCGATGCGCGCGACCCGCAGGCTCGACAGGCGCTCGATGATCAGCGCGAGCGCAATGATGGAACACAGGAGCAAGGGCCAGATCGGCCAGCCAGCGGCTTGTATGATCGAAAACAATCCGGTCCTCTCAGCGATGGTGGGGTGCGACCGCCTCACCGAAGGGCCTCGGGCGGTCTCTTTTTGGACGCGCGATTATGACCCCAAGGCAGGCCCGTCACGCACATCGGCAAGGCAACCGCATGTTTGCCGGACGGGGTCCGACGCGGTGACCTGTTGTAGTGCCGGCCGACTACATCGCTGAGTCCACCGCAACTGTGGATAACTTTGTGGGCAACCGTGGTGCGAACGCGCTCAAGCCGCGCCAATTCAAGCTCTGCCACAGATTGCTCAAACTTTAAGCACGAAAAATATGTTGAAAATCAAAGGCTTAGGCAATTGTGAAGGCCGCATGACAGCCGAAGTGCGCCGCCAGCCCTTGATTGGCGGGCTTGTGGAGTTCTCGACCCGCATGAACGCTGGCTTTGCCCATGTTTGAGCGGTCCGCGGCACGGGGCGAGCGGCTGGTCTGGAGCGTCGCGGGGCTGGTCAACGCGGTGTCGGACGCGCTGGCGGCGCGTTTCAGCGCCTGCGTCGTGCAAGGCGAGCTGTCGGGTTTCTCGCGCGCGGCCAGCGGCCATTGCTACTTCAGCCTGAAGGATGCCGACGGGCAGCAGGCCACCATCCGCTGTGCGATGTTCCGGCGCGCGGCGAGCCTGGTGGCGTTCAGTCCGGCCGACGGGCAGCGGGTCGAGGTGCGCGGGCGGCTGGCGGTCTACGAGCCGCGCGGCGAACTGCAGTTCGTCGTCGAGTCGATGCAGCAGGCCGGCGCCGGCGCGCTGTACGAGCAGTTCCTGCGGCTGAAGGCGCGGCTCGAGGCCGAGGGCCTGTTCGATCCGGTGCGCAAGCGAGAGCTGCCGCGTTATCCGCGCAGGCTCGGGGTCGTCACCTCCACGGGCGGCGCGGCGCTGCACGATGTGCTGACCGCGCTCGAACGGCGCGCGCCGCAGGTCGCCGTCATCGTCTACCCGAGCCTGGTGCAGGGCGCCGAGGCGCCAGCCGCGCTGGTGCGCGCGCTGGCGCAGGCGGCCGAGCGCAACGAGGTCGATGCGCTGATCGTCTGCCGCGGCGGCGGCTCGCTGGAAGATCTGTGGGCTTTCAACGACGAGCGCGTCGTGCGGGCCATCGCGGCCAGCCCGCTGCCGACGATCTGCGGCGTCGGCCACGAGACCGACGTGACGCTGGCCGATTTCGCCGCCGACC
>NZ_JBFULV010000189.1:0-6319 GCF_054049715.1 Rhizobacter sp. P5_C2
GGCCGACGGCCCCGCCGCGGGTGCGGCCGGCGCCGCATGCGCCGCGGAAGCGCCCGCGCCGATCGAAGCTGCGTGCTCCATCTCAGGCGGTCTGGCGCGGCGTGGTGGCGGCGAGCGACACCGTCGAGAGCGAGCTGGCCAGGTCCGGCTTCGGCGGCGCCGATGCAGCGGCGGCCGGTGCGGCCTCAGCCGCGTCAGCGCCAGTCGCCGAAGTGGCTGCCGGCTTCAGGCTGGAACCGAATCCACCGGCGGCAGCCGCCGGTGGTGTGGCGGCAGGCTTCGGGAGGGAGCGGGCCGACAGGTCGGCGGAAGGGCGGGCGACATGCATGGTGGTGTCATGTGGGGGTTGCGATGAGAGTGAATTGTTCTCATCGCGAGCCCGGCCGATCGCCGGAAAAGCATGTCGCGCGATGGCCGCAGGGGGGCCTTGGGTGATGGATATCACCCACGCGCTGGGTGCGCTGGCAGACAGACGGCGAGCGCAGCGCCTGCGAATGTCCTTGCATCGGCGGCGCCAGAGTGACACCGCCTGCCGAGCTACGTATGCGTCAACGGGTGCAGCCGCAGTCCACCCGCTCCCGTCCGCCTCCCCTTCCCAGCTCAAAGGAGCTCTCTCATGAGACTCGTTCATTTGCCACGTCTGTCCATCCTGGCGCTCGCAGTGCTTCTCGCCACCGGCTGCGCATCCGGCCCGCCGCCCACCGAACAGATGGCCGCCGCAAAGGCCGCGGTCGACAGCGCCGATGCCACCGGCGCACCGGCCTACGCGCCGACCGAGACCCGGCTGGCCGCCGACAAGCTCGCCGGGGCAAAGAAGGCCCTCGCCGACAAGGACTACGTGCTGGCGAAGCAGCTTGCCGACGAGAGCCAGCTCGACGCGCAGCTCGCCGTGCGCAAGATGCAGACCGCCAAATCCAGCCAGGCAGCCGACGAGGCCCGCAAGGCCGTGTCCACCGGAGTCAAGCCATGAACCCCATCCGCCACACCATCCACCCGCTTGTCACCGCCACCGCGCTCGCCGCCGTGTTGATGGGCTGCAGCACCGTGCCCGCGCCGAATGCCGCGCTCGACCGCGCACGCGCCAGCTACCGGCAGCTGGAGACCGACCCGAAGGCCAACGAGTTCGCCGCCCCGGAGATGACGCAGGCGCGCGATGCGCTGACCAGCGCCGAAGCGTCGCGCACCCGCGGCGACACCTTGCGCAGCGTCGACCACTACGCCTACCTGGCACAGCAGCGCGTGGCGATCGCGCGCGAAGCCACCAGCGCGCGCACCTGGGACAAGGCCGCGGCCGATGCCAAGGCCGCAGGTGTGGGCAACAAGGCGGCAAGCGATGTCGCGAAGGCCCAGCAGGCGACGCAGGACAAGGGCATGGAGCTCGCCGCCGCCAACGCCAATGCGCAGCAGGACAGGGCGCGGGCCGACGCACTCGCGCTGCAGCTGAAGGAGCTCGGCTCGAAGCAGACCGACCGCGGCGACGTGCTGACGCTCGGCGACGTGCTGTTCGATTCGAACCGCGCCGCGCTGAGTTCCGGCGGCGCCCGGGCGCTGAACAAGCTCGCGGACTTCATGCGCCAGCATCCGAAGCGCACCGCAATGATCGAGGGCTTCACCGACAGCCGCGGCACCGAGACCGGCAACTTCGAGTTGTCGACGCGGCGCGCCGAGGCCTTGCGGACGGCCTTGGTCGACCAGGGCATCGCCGTGCAGCGGCTGACGACGCGCGGCTTCGGCGAGGCCTACCCGGTGGCCACCAACGACACCGAAGCCGGCCGGCAGATGAACCGCCGCGTCGAGGTGGTTCTGTCGAATGAAGACGGCGTTGTCAAGGCGCGTTGAGCCGACCGACGCCAGCCGGCCGCGCCCCACCGGGCCGGCCGTGCTGCGCGATGCCGAAGACATCGCCACCGGCCTGCTCGGGGCGCCGTACGCGTCGCTGGACGAACGCACCCGGAAGGTGGCGCGCCATGTCGCGAAACGCGAGCACATCGCGCGGCCGGTCCACGACGACCCGGACGCTGCGCCCGACCGCTCGGCACGTGCCGCCGACGCCGTGGCGCGCTTCGGAGGCTCGTGGGTCTTCATCGGCCTGTTCGGGGCCACCATGGTCGGCTGGGTCGGCCTGAACGCATGGCTGCTCGGCCAGCGCGGCAGCACCTTCGACCCCTATCCCTACATCCTGCTGAATCTCTTCCTGTCGATGCTCGCGGCCATCCAGGCGCCGGTGATCCTGATGTCGCAGAACCGGCAGGCCGAGAAGGACCGCGCCCATGCGGAGCACGACTACGAGGTCAACCTGAAGGCGGAACTCGAGATCATGCTGCTGCACGACAAGCTCGATCTGCTGCGCGAAGGGCAGTGGCGCGAACTGCTGGACATGCAGGCCGAGCAGCTGCGGCTGCTGGAGCACCTGGTGCGCCCGGCGCAGGCACCCGTCGCGCCGGGATCTCCCGGCGCCCACGTTGCCGGCGATCGCACCGGCCGAGGCTGACCGGAACCGCAAGCGCTGAAACGGCGGGTCAGGCCGCCTCGGCGTGGACGCGGCAATCGGCGGCATAACAGCTGCACGCGGCCGCCTCGAGCCCGGCCCGGTCCGTCACGCGCAGCTCGCCGCGGTGGTAGTCGATCAGCCCGGCGCGCTGCAGCAAGCCGGCGGCGGTGGTCACGCCGACGCGCCGCACCCCGAGCATGTAGGCCAGGAACTCCTGCGTCATGTGGAAGTGGTCGGCTTGCGCGCGGTCCTGGCTCATCAGCAGCCAGCGCGCCAGGCGCGGCCCGATCAGGTGAAAGCGCAGGCAGGCCGCCGACGTCGCCAGCTGCGCCATCAGCACGTTCACGTAGCGCGCCACGCTGCGCTGCAGTGCCGCGCTACCGGCCAGTTCCCGGCGAAACGGCAGCACCGCGATGCGCCAGGCGGCACCCGGCCCCTGCACCACCGCATGCAGCGGTGCGATCGACGCACCGAGCGCGACGTGCACGCCCAGCAGCCCCTCTCGCCCGACCATGCCCACCTCCAGGCCCGGGTGCTGGTCGACGCGCGAGATCAACGACACGAAGCCCTGCGTCGGGAAGTAGACGTGCGTCGTGGACTCGCCGGGCTCGCTCAGCATCTCGGCGAGGATCAGCGGCACCTCCTCGCCGAGGGCGAGCAGGCGGCGTCGGTCCGAGGGGGGCAGCAGGTCGATCAAGCGGTTGCCGGTGGCGGTCATCCTCCAGTATGGGGCACAGCGTCGCGCATCACCGTCTGCCAGCGCACGCAATCACGCGGCGCTCAGGCGGCGATCAGGCGACGGTGCGTTCGGGCAGCAGGCGGTCGTACTCGTTCTTGACGACTGCATAGCACTCGCAGGTGCGCGCCTCCAGCCCCGGCCGGTCCAGCACCGCGATGCGCCCGCGTGCGTAGCGGATCAGCCCAGCCTTCTGCAGTTTCAATGCCGCCTCGGTGACGCCCTCGCGCCGCACGCCCAGCATGTTGGCGATCAGCTCCTGCGTCATCGTCAGCTCGGTGCCCTGCAAGCGGTCCAGGCTCAGCAGCAGCCAGCGGCACAGCTGCTGGTCCAGCGAATGGTGGCGGTTGCACACCGCCGTCTGCGCCATCTGCGTGATCAGCGCCTGTGTGTAGCGCAGCAACAGGTGCAGCACCGGCGCGCGGTTGAACTCTTCCTTGATCGTGCTCGAGCTCATCCGGTAGCCGATGCCGGCGCTTTGCACGACGGCGCGGCTGGTCGTCGATTCGCCGCCCATGAACAGCGAGATGCCGACGATGCCCTCGTTGCCGACCACCGCGATCTCGGCCGACGCGCCGTTCTCCATCACGTACAGCAGCGAGATGATGGCCGTGGTCGGGAAATAGACATGGCTGAGCGTGCGCCCGGGCTCGTACAGCACCTGGCCGAGCGGCATGTCCACCCACTCCAGCATCGGCAGCCAGCGCGCGAGGTCTTCTTCGGGCAGCGCGGCGAGCAGCTGGTTCTGCGTCGGTCTGTGCGCCGGCTTTTGCGCCGGTTCGTGGGGGTGTGACAGGATCATGCGAGGCGGCTCCCTTGTCGGTGCAGGAACCTCGGCGAGCGAGTCTCGCGTGGCTCCGCCCGCGTCGAAGACTATAGGCGCTGGTGGGGTCTGGTCTGTGCGCTATCGAACAAATCAATCGTCAAAGCGAGGCGGTGTTCGCCAACGCACAGACCGGGTCGCGGTCGATGGGCACAGTCCGACATCCGAGCACAGCCCACAACAAGACCGACCCACCGTCCGCCGGTGGCAACGGTGCTTCCCGCCCCGCATGCGCTCCCGACTCCGAGGAGCCTCGCCATGTCCGCTTCCCTCCACCCGCTCCACGTGATCGGCTTGCCGTTCCGCCCGCGCCCGGCCCCGCCCGCGGACCAGGAGCAGGCCAACCGCAGCGCGCTGGCCGTGTTGCGCAAGGCGAACGCGCAGTTGCTGCGCGCCCTCGCCGACGCGCAGGACGCACGACGCATCGCCGAGTTGCTGAACCAGCGGCAGGCCGAGCAGATGGCGATCGTCGCGCACGAGTTGCGCAACCCGCTGATGACGCTGTGCACCACCGCCATCCTGCTGGCGCGCCTGCCGCCGGAGCAGGCGCCCCAGTTGCTGGCCATCATCGAACGGCAGACCGTGCGCATGACGCGCGTGATCGATGACCTGCTCGACGTGTCGCGCGTCAACGCCGGCAAGCTCAGGCTGGTGCTCGGCCCGGTCGAGATCGCCGAGGTGGTCCAGGACGCGCTCGACGGCTGCCGGCCCGCGATGACCGGCCGCTTGCAGAGGCTGCAGCTCACGATGCCGCCGGCACTGGGCGAGATGCACGCCGATGGCTCGCGGCTGACGCAGATCCTCGGCAACCTGCTCGGCAACGCCTCGAAGTACACGCCGTGCGGCGGCACGATCGGGCTGGCGGTGTCGCGCCAGCAGGACAGCATCGTGTTCACCGTCACCGACGACGGCATCGGGATGACGCCGCAGGCGCTGCTCCAGGTCTTCGACCCGTTCGTGCAGGAAGCGCATGCACTGAACTTCAACCGTGACGGTCTCGGGCTCGGCCTCGCGGTGGTGCGCGAACTGACCCGCGCCCACGGCGGCCGGGTGGAAGGCCACAGCGACGGGCTCGGCTGCGGCAGCCGCTTCGTCGTGGCGATCCCGGCGGACGCCGGGCCGGTGTCCGCGGCTCAGTCGACCAGCAACCGGTAGCCGATCCCCGTCTCGGTCAGGATGTGGCGCGGCTGCGCCGAGTCGTCCTCCAGCTTCTGCCGCAGGTTGCCCATGTAGACGCGCAGGTAGTGCGTGCTTTGCGCATGCCCCGGCCCCCACACCTCGCGCAGCAGGTGCGGATGCGTCAGCACGCGGCCGGCATTCGCGATCAGCACGCCGAGCAGCCGGTACTCGATCGGCGTCAGGTGCACCTCGGCGCCGCGCCGGCGCACCACGCGCGCCGACAGGTCGACCTCGACCTCGCCGAAGCGGAACAGCGCATCGGCCGGCGCCCGCCCGGCCCGCATGCGGCGCAGGTTGGCCCGCGTGCGCGCGAGCAACTCGGCCACGCCGAACGGCTTGGTGATGAAGTCGTCGGCGCCGGCGTCGAGGGCGGCCACCTTGTCGCTCTCCTGCGTGCGCGCCGACAGCACGATGACCGGCACGCCCGACCAGCCGCGCAGCTGGCGGATGAAGTCGACGCCATCGCCATCGGGCAGGCCGAGGTCGGCGATCACCAGGTCGGGCCGCCGCGTGCCGGCTTCGATCAGCCCCTGCTTCACGGTGCCGGCCTCGAACACCTGCCAGCCCTCGCCCTCCAGCGAGTGGCGGACGAACTGGCGGATCTCGCGCTCGTCCTCGAGCACCAGCGCGATCGGCAGCGGCGTGGACATCAGGTCTCCTGCGGCAGGGGGGTGAGCGGTGAGGAAGAAGTGAGGAGGGATTGTCACAGCCATTCGTGCCACGATGTCCGACCGCAACCCACCGGAGCGACCCATGAGCGACGACACCCCTCCCGACCTGGCCGCCGGCATCCCGCTCGAGCGCATCGCCGACGGGGCGATGCTCGCCGGCCGGATCGACGGCGAAGACGCGCTGCTGGTGCGCCAGGGCGATGCGGTCTTCGCGATCGGCGCGCAGTGCACCCACTACCACGCCGCGCTGGCCGACGGCCTGCTCGACGGCCACGTGCTGCACTGCCCGATGCACCATGCGCAGTTCGACATCCGCAGCGGAACGGCGCTGTGCGCGCCGGCGCTCGACGACCTGCCCTGCTGGCGCGTCGAGCAGCGCGGCGGCCAGGTGTTCGCGCGCGAGCGCATCGTCGCCGCGC
>NZ_JBFULV010000190.1:0-6170 GCF_054049715.1 Rhizobacter sp. P5_C2
CAGCACGCCGCGCCGCACCAGCGCGCTGCCGCGCGGGCGCAGCACCACCTCGTACGCGGCTTCGTCGCTCACGACCAGCGCGTGCTCGTCGAGCGGGCCCAGCGGCGCGCCCGGCGCGCGGAAGGTGGTGATGCGCGGGCGGCCCTGCGTCACGCGGACCAGGTTGGCGTGGAACACGCTCACGTCGTGCACCGGCAGCTCGTTGCAGTCGCAGGTGAAGCAGACGTTGCGGCGCAGCGCGTCGTCATCGCGCCAGCGCACCCGCACCAGCCACTCGCCGGTATAAGGATCGCGCAGCGCCTCGGCACGCGGCCTCGGCCCGCCCAGCGGCAGCAGGCGCAACACCTGGCGCTGGTCGGCACACGCGCCGTTCGGCAGGCCGGTCTCGGGGTTCAGCACCTCCTGCACCAGCAGCTGGTCGACATGCACCTCGACGTCGGCCGCGGCCACCGCCTGGCTCGCATGGGTGCCGAGGAACAGGTCGCGCAGCGCCTCGGCGCCGGCCTGCGTCAGCGGCGCGGGGCCGGTCAGGTCGGCCTCGGTGCTGCCGGCCGCCAGCGCGCGAGTGGTGTCGCCCCAGGTGTACAGCCGCAGCCGGTTCAGCAGCGCGAAGCAGCGGCGGCGCCAGCGCACGCCGTCGCGCGGCATCGCGAACACCACCGCATCGGGTGCGGCCCATTCGCGCCCGGTCCACGCGCCGAACTCGTCGTTCGGACCCGCCGGCAGGTCCGGCGTGCCGGCCACCTCCAGCGCGAGCCAGGTGCCGGCCTGGTTGCCCTGGTGCACGTGGTAGTCCATCAGCCGCGCGTGGCGGGCCAGCGAGACGCGCTTGCGCGCGCTCGCGATCGAGCGCTCGGCCAGCACCCGGTCGTGGTAGTCGGCCTGCTCGTCGGCATCGGCGGCGATCAGGTCGATCAGCACCTGGTCGAGGTCGGCCTCGCTGGTGACCTGCCAGCCCGGCACGCGCCGCATCATCGCGGCGATCAACACATGGCGGAAGGAGTCGTAGTCGCGCGCCAGGTAGTCGATCGCCGGCTCGTCGGGCGGCGGCTTGAAGGTGGTGCGCGGCGCACAGCCGAGGTTGAAACAGCCGGGGCGGAACTTGAACGGCAGCGCATTCAGCAGCGGGTCCATCGCCAGCGGCAGCGCGTTGCCGGGCGCGGCCAGGCCGTCGGCGGTCGTCGACAGCAGGTAGGTCGAGTAGTCGCCGACCGGCGCGAGCTTCAGGCGCAGCGTGCTGGCGTTCGCGCCGGCCTGCACCTCGGTGACTTCGACCGCGCGCGCCGGGTTGCCGCCGCGCGCCCGCTCGGCACCGCGCACCCGGAACGCGGCCTTCGGCGGCAGCGGCAGCAGCGCGCCGCTGTTCCAGAACTCCAGGTCCAGCCAGGCGAACGTGGGCTTGGCCACCGCCTCCAGCGTGACGTAGGCGAGCCGGAAGCCGTTCAGGCCCTGGGTGTCGAGATCGCGGGCGCGGTCCTCGAGGCGTTCGTCGTCGTGCAGCACGGCCATCACAAGGCTCCCTGGCGCTGGAAGCGCACCTGCTTCACCTCGCCGGTGGCGATCACGAGGTAGCGCAGGTCGACGTTCAGCGTCGCGTCGACCGCGCTGACATCCAATGCCTGCACGCTGACGCGCTGTCCGAGCCAGCGCGACAGGTTGCGGCTGAGCAGCGCCTTCGTGATGCCGGCGGTCGCGTCGTCGTTCTGGTGGAACACCATCCGCCGCAGCCCGGCGCCGAAGCCCGGCAGGAAGGGCCGCTCGCCGGGCGCGGTGAGCAGCAGCTGGATCAGCTCGCCGCGCACGTGCTCGGGCAGGTTGGCCGGCGTGGCCGTGCGCCCGTCCGGTCCGATGTGGAACGGAAACGCGAGGTGGCGGCCGTGCGGTTGCCGGTTCATGGCAGGTCTGGCCGGTAGGTGCCGACCGTGAAGGCCATCGCGTGGTGGTGCGTCGTCATGCCCGAGTCGCCGCTGTCGTCGGTGGTGATCAGGTCGACCCGGTGGTCTTCGAGGAACTTCAGCACGCCCTGCGCGATGGCGGCGAACAGGATCTGCCGGTCCTCCGCGCCCTCCTTGTCGGGCAGCTCCTCGCCCTTGGTCAGCTTCCACTCGTTGTGCATCGCGGTGTCGATGTACTGCGCGAGGCTGTCCGCCATGTTGTCGGTCTGGCCTGCCTTGAGTTGGTTTGCCATGGCGGCCTCAACCGGTGGTGACCCGCGTCGACAGCAGCGAAGGCTTCGCGGGCGAGAACGGGGTGACGGGCGCCATCGGCGTGACCGGGATGCCCATCACCGTCTGGCCGACGTGCAGGTGGGCGTTGAAGATGCCGACCAGCTCGGTCAGGTAGCTCACCAGTGAATCGCCCAGGACCAGCGGGTGGCTGGCGCCATCGGTCAGCTCGATCGACGGCGCCTCGACCACCACCTTGGCGGTCGACTTCACGGTGATCAGGCCGTCATTGACGCTGATGGTCAGCAGGTTGCTGCCGTCGCCGTCGGACAGCGTCAGCGTGTTGGCGTCGTCGTCCAGCGCGACCAGCAGGCCTTGCTCGCTGCGCAGAATCTTCAGCGTCGGGGTCGCGACCGCGCCCGTCTCGTTGGTCGGCAGGTCGGAGGTGCCCCACCAGCCACCGGACCAGATCGGCCGCGACGGGTCGCCGGCCTCGAACTCGATCCACACCCCCGCTCCCACCGGCGGCACGGCGTACAGGCCGACGCCCGGGCCGGCATACGGCGCGCACGGCGTGGCCCAGGGCGTCACCACGTCGGGGCCGAAGACCTCGGGCACCTGGGCCTTCAAGCGGCCCATCGGTTCCGGATCGTCGATGTCGCTGACGATGCCGCGGTACTTGCCCCAATGGCGCGAGCGCGACTGCGACGCGAGATCGACCACCAGGCGTTCGAGGCTGCCGGTTTCCATCAGAAGAGCCCTCCAGGCAGGCCACCGGCGGCGCCACCGCTGCCGGCCGAGCGCGCATTGCGGTGCAGCGAGAAGCGCTGCCGGTAGGCGCTGTCGTTCAGCACGTGGGTGACGTGCCCGACCAGGTAGTCGCCCGACAGGAAGCCGCCGACGCCGCGCACCCGGATCACCTCGTAGGGCTGCAGCACGCCGGCGTAGTCGTTGGCATCGAGCTCGCCGCTGGCAGCCCAGGCCCAGGACGACAGGTCGACCGCGGCGGCGGTGGCGGCGTCGAGGTCGGCCTGCTCCTCGCGCGTGCCGGTCAGCAGCGCCGTGCCGGGGGTGGCGAGGTCGTGCGCCGCGCTGTCGCCGAGCGGAACCTGGCTCGATGCGTCGGCGTTGCCGCCCAGCACGCTGCGGTCGGCCAACGCGACGCTGCCGGCCTGGCTGGCCAGCGGGCGCAGCGCGTCGAACTGCGCCGAGAAGCGCGCCACGTTGCGCTTGTCGCCGACCAGCAGCAGCTCGGGCAGCGTGCCCGGCGCGAGCTGCAGGCGCTTGAAGGCGCCGATGCTCAGCCCCGGTGCATCACCCGGCTTGACGTACGCGAACATGCCGAGCCGCCGCGCCAGGTCGCGCAGCAGCTGCATGCCGGTGCCGCGCTGCACCACCACGCGCTGCAGCGCCGCGCCGGCATCGGGCGTGCTGTCGACATCGGGCGTCAGGCCGGCCTCGGCGTACACGCTGCTGACGATGTCCTGCGCCGCCATGTCCTCGAACAGCTGCACCTTCTCGTCGCGGTTCAGCAGCACGCTGTCGTCCTGCACCACCAGCGTCACGTGGCTCTGGTCGGACTGCGCGCTCAGTTCGTAGCGGTTGCCGACCACCGGCCCGTCGATCAGCGGCACGAAATCGGCATCGGCCACCTTGACCTCGACGCGCACCCGCGCCCAGTCTTCCTCGGCGCCCTGCCAGACGCCCTGGTCGCTGGTGCCGACCGGCCAGTCGAGCTCGGCCTCGGCCGCGATGCCGATGCCCTGGTCGATGCGGATCTCGGTGAAGCGCGCCAGTTGCTCCACGCTGGCTGGCGCGTTGTCGAAGAAGACCCGGAACTCGGCCTTGGCCATGGTGCTCAGCCCCGCGGCAGGTTGATCGGCCGGCCGACCGGCTGCAGCAGCGTGCCGGCCTCGAGCTCGGCGTTGGCATCGGCCACGTGCCAGTAGCGGGTGGCATCGGCATAGCGCTGCTCGCTGAGCGCGTCGAGCTGGTCGTGCGCGCGCACGGTGACCGGGTCGCCCGGCGTGTCCGGCAGCGGCCGCAGCTTGACGGCCGCCACCTCGGCGCCGGCGCGGTCGAGCACGGTCACCGTCGGCAGGCCGTGGTAGCGGGAGTTCGGCAGGAACATGGCAGGTCCTTCAGAAGGGAATGATGTCGAGCGCGAACTCGATCACCTTGGCCAGGTTCAGCGTGGCCTGGGTGTCCTTGACCATCTGCGAGTACTGCCACGCGCCCTCGCCCACCGCGTCGTCGGCCGGCGCCTGGCTGGAGACCTGCATGCCGATCTTCACTTCGGCCTGGATCGGGTTCAGCAGCACGTCGTACTTCTGCTCGGTGATGGTCATCGAGGTGATGCTGACCGGCAGCACCCGCGACGGCCCCCAGATGAACAGGATGCGCGGCAGCGGCACGCGCGGCACCGGCTGCGACGGCGGGTCCTTCTTCGGGCCGGACAGCGCCGAGCCGATCGCGTCGATCGCCGCGCCGAGCAGGCCGCCCGGCGTGGTCGGCGGGTAGATCATCTTCTCGAGCGCCGCGAGCTGCGGGCCGACGCCGAAGATCCGCGGGATCGCCGACACCACGCCGCCGGCGCCCAGGTCGTCGGCGGACGAGAACTGCGCGCTGACCTCGAAGCTCTCCGACGGCGGCGCGGCGGCCGAATGCGATTCGGTGCGCGGCTGCGCCGACGCGGCGGGCGGCGGCGCCGGGATCGCGATGGTGCGCGTCATCTGGTCCGGGTTGAACTGGAACACGACGATGTTCGGGATCGGCCCGAGCAGGTTGATGCCGTACTCGACCAGCACGCCGCGCAACGGGAAGAGTGCCATTCAGCGGCCCTCCCCGCCGAGCGCGAGCAGGCGCGCGGCGATCAGGTCGGCGATGGCGTGCGCATCCCGCTGCGCACCCGCCGGCGCGTTGACGACGCCCAGGTCCAGCTGCGCGGTGTCGGCCAGGCCCTGCAGGCCGGCGTGCCGCGCCAGCGCCCGCTGCAGCGCGCCCTCGATCGCCTCGGCCAGGTCCGCGCCGAGCAGGCCCGAACCGCCGCGCAACGTGATCGACAGCCGCGCGATCTCGAGGCTCATGGCGTGCTCTCCAGCAGCGGTGCGTAGCGCCCGAACTGCTCGCGCCCGGCGACCCGGTTCATCTTCTCGAGCTCGCGCCGCACCGCGCCCAGCACATGCACCATGTCGACCCGCGCCTCGGCCTGCGGCGCGTGCCCGGCGGCGATCAGGCAGGCGTTGAACGCGGCCGAGCGGATGTGCCCGCCGGCCAGCTCGAACTGCTGGCCGAGCCAGCGGCAGTCGAGCGCGCCGATGTCGACGCGCGCCGGGAAGGCCTGGCGCCATAGCCGCTCGCGCTCGGGCACGCCGGGCATCGGGAACTCGACGATGTGGCGCAGGCGCCGCGTGAAGGCTTCGTCCAGGTCCTTGCGCCGGTTGCTGGCCAGCACCGCCAGGCCCTTGAAGCGCTCCATGCGCTCCAGCAGGTAGCTGATCTCGATGTTGGCGAAGCGGTCGTGGGCGTCGCGCACCTCGGTGCGCTTGCCGAAGAGCGCATCGGCCTCGTCGAAGAACATCAGGCAGTCGCTGGTCTCGGCCGCGTCGAAGATGCGGCGCAGGTTCTTCTCGGTCTCGCCGATGTACTTGTTGACGACCTGCGACAGGTCGATGCGGTACATCGGCAGCGCGAGCGTCTGCGCCAGCGCCTCGGCCGCCATCGTCTTGCCGGTTCCCGGCGGGCCGCAGAACAGCACCGACAGCCCGCCCTCGTTCCAGGCCCGCGCGGTGCCCCAGTCGTGGTGCACGCGGCCGAGCGCGCCCATCGCATCGACGATCTCGCGCAGCTGGCTCGCCTGGTTCGCCGGCAGCACCAGCTCGTCAAGGTCGAAGCGGGTCGCCACGGCATTCGCCAGGCCGTCGAGTTCGAGCCGCGCCTCGGCCCGGCAGACGGCGAACAGCTCGCGTGCGCCGGCGTCCGGGCCGAGGCCGCAGGCGGCTGCGG
>NZ_JBFULV010000191.1:0-6071 GCF_054049715.1 Rhizobacter sp. P5_C2
GCCGCGGGCGGCGCGCTGGTCGCCTCCAGCGTGTCGGCGCTCGCCTGGCTCGGCCAGGCCACGCCGGCCTTGCGGCCGCTGTGGGCCTTGCTGCACGTGGCCGGCGTCGCGCTCGGGCTGTGGCTGTTGTTCAGCGGCCGGCAGCCGCGCTGGCTGGCGCGGCTCGGGCAGGCCCCAGCCGTGGTGAACGTGCCCCGCGCCGGCTGGCAGGCGATGGCCGGGCCGCTGAAGGCGGGTGCGGCCGGCACGCTGTGGGTCGCGTGGCCGTGCGGGCTGCTGCAGTCGGCGCTGGTGCTCGCAGCGCTGGCCGATGGCCCGCTGGCCGGTGCCGGCGTGATGGCCACGTTCGGCATCGCATCGTCGCTCGCGTTGTGGGGCGCGCCGGTGCTGTGGGCGAGGCTCGACCGGCGCGCGCTCGCGTGGAGCATCCGGCTGGCCGGCCTGTGCCTGGTGATCGGATCGGGCTGGTCGCTGGGGCACGGGCTGTGGCCCGATTCACCGCTGTTCTGCGTGACCTGATCGGCACTGCTTGACGCCCGTCAAGCCGATGGCGAGGCGCCGCGGATTCAATGACGGCAGACCCTGAACTCTGCAGACAACGACCATGAGCCATTCCACGTCACCGCGCGCCTTCATCGTCGGCAGCGGCATTGCCGCGCTGTCCGCCGCCGTGCTGCTGATCCGCGACGCCGGCTGGCGCGGCCGCGACATCCGCATCCTCGAGGAATTGCCGGTTGCCGGCGGCGCGCTCGACGGCAGCGGCGACGCCATCGGCGGCTTCCTGACGCGCGGCGGGCGCATGTGGACCGAGGAGGCCTATGTGTGCCTGTGGGACGTGCTGTCCAGCGTGCCCTCGCTCGGCGACGCGAAGCGCAGCGTGAAGGACAAGGTGTGGCAGTTCAACGCCGAGGTGCTGACGCAGGCGCACGCGCGGCTGGTCGACCGCGGGCACCACATCCTTGACGCGAGCGAGCTCGGCTTCGACCTGCACGACCGGCTCGACCTGGTGCGCCTGCTGGTCACGCCGGAGCGGCTGCTCGGCACGCGCCGCATCGACGACTGGTTTGCGCCGCACTTCCTCGAGACGAACTTCTGGACGATGTGGCGCACCACCTTCGCGTTCCAGAACTGGCACAGCGCGGTCGAGCTGCGGCGCTACATGCTGCGCTTCCTGCAGGAGTTCCCGCGCATCCACACGCTGGGCGGGGTGCGGCGCACGGCGCTGAACCAGTACGACTCGGTGGTGCGGCCGATGCACGACTGGCTGGCCCTGCACGGCGTCGTCTTCGAGCACGGCAGCCGGGTGCTCGACGCCGACTTCGTCGACGAGGGCGCAGGCCGGCGCATCGAGGCCCTGCACGGCGAGCGCAACGGCCGGCCCTTCAGCCTCTCCGTCGGCCGCGACGACAAGGTGTTCCTCACGCTCGGGTCGATGACGGCCGACTCGCGCCGCGGCGGCCACGACCGCGCCGCCGAGCTGGTGCGCGAGCCGCTCGACGGCGCCTGGACGCTGTGGAAGCGGCTCGCGCGCAAGGCGCCCGGTTTCGGCCGCCCGCAGGCCTTCTGCGGCGACGTCGACCTGAGCAAGTGGCTGTCGTTCACGCTGACGCTGCGCAACCCGGCGCTGATCCAGCGCATCCACGAGTTCTCGGGCAACGCACCCGGCACCGGCGGGCTGATGACCTTCAAGGATTCGAACTGGCTGATGTCGATCGTCGTGCCGCACGCGCCGCACTTCGCGAACCAGCCCGACGGCGTCTGGACGGTGTGGGGCTACGGGCTGTTCGTCGACAAGCCGGGCAACTTCGTCGACAAGCCGATGGCCGCCTGCAGCGGCCGCGAGATCCTGGCCGAGCTGGTGCGCCACCTCGGCTTCACCGACATCCTCGACCAGCTGCTCGCCACCAGCACCGCGATCCCGGTGATGATGCCGTACATCACCAGCGAGTTCGCCTGCCGCGAGGCCGGCGACCGGCCGGCGGTGGTGCCCAGGGGGGCGCTGAACTATGCGCTGCTCGGCCAGTACGTCGAGATCCCCGAGGACGTGGTGTTCACGGTGGAGTACTCGGTGCGCAGCGCGATGCATGCGGTGTACGGGCTGCTCGGCATCGAGCGGCCGATCCCGCCGGTCTACCACGCGATCGCCGATCCGGCGGCGGCGCTGGCGGCGATGAAGACATTGCTCGGCTGAGCCGTCAGAAGCCCCTGGAGCCCTGCTGCCATGACCGGCCTGATCGTCATCGCCGTCCTGCTCGGCCTCGGCGTCATCGCGGTGGGCGTGCTGCTGTGGCTGCTGACCCACCCGCTCGATTGAAGACAGCGCGGCCGGGACGTGCTCAGGCGGCGGCTTCCGGCATGCGCACCAGCAGCACCGGCACCGGCGCCGAGCGCAGCACCTGCTCGGCATCGCTGCCGAGGAAGAACCGGCTCGCGCCGCGCCGCCCGTGCGTACCGAGCACGACGAGGTCGGCGCCCCAGCGCTGCACTTCCTGTTCGACCGCATCGGCCAGCCGGGTGCCCAGGCCCTCGAACAGCTGCGAATCGGCGGCCACGCCGGCCTCGGCCGCGCGCGCCCTGCCCTTGGCCAGGATCTCCTCGCCCGCGCTGCGCAGCATCGGCAGCACCTCGCCGGCATAGGCGCCGAAGCTCGCGTAGCCGGCGCTCATCGTCGGGTCCTCGACCAGGTTCAGCAGGCGGATCTGGCCACCGGTCAGCTTGGCCAGGCGGATCGCTTCGTCCAGGCCGCGCATCGAGGTGGCGCTGCCGTCGACGGGCACGAGAATGCGTTGGTACATGATGGGTTTCCCTTGCAGCGTGGCGACATGCCACCCCGCGAGTGTGGGAAGCCCGGGGCCTCGCAGGCTTGACGCAGATCAGCGCCGGTACAAGCCTTCGATCTCCTGCTCGAAACGAGCCATCAGGTTGTGCCGCTTGAGCTTCAGCGTCGGCGTCATCAGGGTGTTCTCGACCGTCCACGGCTCCAGGCTCAGCCACACCGCGCGCGGCACGCCGTAGCGCGGGAACGCGGCGGCCTGTTGCGCGATGCGCTGCAGCGCGGCCTGCTGCACCGCCGGCAGGTTCAGGCTGGCGGGCTGCACCGGGTCGACGCCCAGCGACTGCGCGAACGCCTGCCACTGCGTGCGATCGAGCACCGCCACCGCGGCGATGAACGGCCGGTTCTCGCCGAGCACGAACACCTGGCTGAACAGCGGATCGGCGGCGATCGCGAGCTCCAGGTCGGTCGGCGCGATCTTCTCGCCGGTCGACGTGACGATGATCTCCTTGATGCGCCCGAGGATGCGCACCCGCCCGCCCTCGTCGATCGAGGCCTGGTCACCGGTGCGCAGCCAGCCGTCGTCGGTGAAGGCGCGGGCGCTGTCCTCCGGCCGCTTCCAGTACCCCTTCATCACGTTCGGTCCACGCACCTGCAGCTCGCGGTTCTCGCCCACCCGCAGCTCGACGCCCCGCAGCGCGGTGCCGACGGTGGCCGGGTCGTTGTGCGCCAGCGTGTTGGCCGCCACCACCGGCGCGGTCTCGGTCATGCCATAGCCTTGCAGCACCGGCACGCCCAGCCCGAGAAAGCAGCGCGCGAGCGCCGGTGCGAGCGGCGCGCCGCCGCTCACCGCCACGCGCAGCCGGCCGCCGAAGCTCGCACGCAGCGGGCGGCCCACCAACGCATCGAGCAGCGGCGCGACCAGCAGTTCGGCCGCCGCCCACGGGCTCGCCTCGGTGGGCAGTCCCTGCCGCCGGCAGAAGCGCCGCCAGCCGACGCCCTGCGCCGCCTCGAACAGCCAGCGCTTCACGCGCGAGCCGGCCAGCCGTGCATCGAGCTGCGCGCGCACACGCTCGTAGATGCGTGGCACCGAGATCAGCACGGTCGGCCGCACGGTCCGCAGGTCTTCGGCCAGCAGCGCGACCGAGCGCGCATGCGCGACGCTGCTGCCGGCGGCGATCGGCAGGTAGTAGCCCGCCGTGCGCTCGAAGGTGTGCGACAGCGGCAGGAACGACAGGAAGACATCGTCCGGCCCCGGCGCGACGTGCGCGAGCACCGCCATCACGTTCGCGACCACGTTGGCATGCGTCAGCATCACGCCCTTCGGCTTGCCGGTGGTGCCCGAGGTGTAGACGACCGCGGCCAGGTCCTCGGGCTGCGGCGGCGTGGCCGGCAGGCCCGCAGCCTGCGCGCCGGCGGCCAGCCATTCGCCCAACGCGATCACGGGAATGGCGCCGCCCTGGGGGGATGCCATGGCGGTTGCGCCCACCACGACGACGCAGCGCAACGCCGGCAACGCGACGCCGGCGGCACGGATCGCTTCCCACTGCGCCACCTCCTGCACCATCAGCGCGGCCGCCTCGCAGTCGCCGAGGATGTAGGCGATGCTCGCGGGGTTGTCCAGCGCATGCATCGGCACCGGCACGCAGCCGGCGGCCATCGTCGACAGGTCGGCCCACACGGCCTCGACGCCGTTCGGCAGCAGCAGCCCGACGCGTGCGCCGGCCGGCAGGCGCAGCGCGGCCAGTGCCTGCGTCCAGCGCTGCACCGCGGCGGCGGCCTCGCGCCAGCTGAGCGCGACCCAGCGGGTCGCGGTGGGATCAAAGCGGTGGTAAGCGGTGTCTTCGGGGCTGCGCAGGACACGCGCGTCGAACAGTTCGGTCAGCGTGCGGGCGTGGGACAGGATCGGATCGTCGAGGGTCATCGCGCCATTGTCAGGTCAGAGCAGGTCAGGTCAGATCAGGGCCCGGCACGCCGCACGTAGGCGTCGCACCAGCCCTTGGCCGCCACCAGCTTGCGCGGGAACAGCGTGCACTCTGACCAGGGCTGCGCCGGTACCCGGTACAGCGCGCAGTTGTCGCAGGTGCTTCCGGGCGTGAACTTCGGATAGACCTTGCGGTCGACGCGCGCCACGTCCTCGACGTAGCCCACCGCCTTCGCGTGCGGGTCGCGCTCGTCCAGGTGCGCGAAGGTCGACGGGTCCGGCGGCGGTGCGGGTTTCGGCTTGGCGTGCACCGCCGGCGCGAGCCATGCCGCACCGGCCGGCACCAGCGCAATGAAGCGGCGCCGCGTGCAAGCCAGGTTGCTCGCCGGCTGGATCGGCAGGTCCATGGAATCTCCCCCTCGACGATGGATTGAACGGATCCATTCTTCGGTGTGCGGCCGCGCCGTGGCTTGCGCCACGTCAAGAAGCCCCCCGCGCACGCAGGCACCCCAAAGCCACGATGTCACACTGAACCATGAGCGTCCGCCACCTCGACCACCTGCTGGAACCCCGATCGATCGCCGTGGCCGGGGCCTCCGACCGGCCCGCGAGCGTCGGCGCGACCGTCTGGCGCAACCTGCGCGCGGGCTTTCGCGGCCCGCTGCATGCCCTCAACCTGCGGCTGCGCACGCTCGACGGGCAGCCGGTCTTCGCCCGCCCCGACCAGCTGCCGGCCGCGCCCGACCTGGCCGTGCTGTGCACGCCACCGGACACGCTGGCCGCGCTGGTCGAGCAGTTCGGGCGCTTCGGCACGCGCGCGGCCATCGTGATAACCGCCGGGCTGAGCCCCGCGCAGAAGCAGGCGCTGCTCGATGCCGCGCGGCCGCACGTGCTGCGCATCCTCGGCCCGAACTGCCTCGGGTTGCTGACGCCGCGCCTCGGGTTGAACGCGAGCTTCGCGCACACCGACGCGCTGCCGGGCAACATCGCCTTCATCTCGCAATCGGGCGCGCTGGTCACCGCGGTGCTCGACTGGGCCAAGGCACGCGGCGTCGGCTTCTCGCACCTGGTGTCGCTCGGCGAGCACGCGGACGTCGATTTCGGCGACCTGCTCGACCACCTGGCGAGCGACGCGCACACGCGCGCGATCCTGCTGTACATCGAGTCGATCGGCGGCTCGACCGCCACGGTGCGCAAGTTCATGTCGGCCGCGCGTGCCGCGGCGCGCAACAAGCCGGTGATCGTCGTGAAGGCCGGGCGCGCCGGCAACGGCATCCGCGCGGCGGCGTCGCACACCGGCGCGCTGGCCGGCTCCGACATCGTGTTCGACGCCGCGATCCGCCGCGCCGGCATGCTGCGCGTGGACACGCTGCA
>NZ_JBFULV010000192.1:0-5512 GCF_054049715.1 Rhizobacter sp. P5_C2
CGCCGACGGCACGCGCGATGCCTTCGTCGGCGCGCTCGAGCTGGTGCAGGAGAACACCCGCCCGGTCGCACGCCAGCTGACGCAGGCGGTGGCCGGCGACCTGCTGTTCTACGACTTCGGCGACGAGCAGCACCTGATGGTCTGGATGGGCCGCTACATCGCGTACCACACCGGCCGCGTCGAGCCCAACGACAACGGCCTGCGCGCGGTGCGCGCCGACCAGCTCCTCGGATGGAAGGACACGCGCTGGCGGCCTTCCGACGACAACCCCAACTTCTCGGGCGTCCATCGACTGGCGTTCCTCGCATGAAGAACCTGACCAAGATTTCCTGGCCTGTCCTCGCTCTTGCCGCGCTGCTGGTGCTGCCGCCCGCCGGGTCGGCCGCACCTGCGCCCGTCGGGCCGGTGCCGCTCCCCAATGCCTGGGCGCCGTTCTCCGGCGAGCCCTTCTTCCTGCTGTCCGATGCGACCTTCGGCAGCGCCGACATCGCGAAGGTGCGGCTCGAAGTCAACTCGCCGCAGATGCTGGAGCAGGCCGGCGGCGTCGACGTGCTGGTCTACCGCATCCCGCAGCCGCTCGATTTCCTGCAGCGCCAGAAGAACCTGCACCGCGTGCAGGTCGATGCGCGGCCGGCCGAGCCGGGGCTGTCGAACACGCTGACCCACCTGTGGGACAACTGGGCCGTCAAGTCGCGGCTCGCGTGGCAGAAGCTGTTCTCGAACGACGCGCGCCTGGCCGTCACCGCGCAGGCGCCCGAGCTGAAGACGCCGAAGGCGCTGCGGCAGCCGTCCACCTTCGAGGAGCCGCCGCAGTTCAAGCCGATCGCCGGCCTCGCGGTGATCGAGCGCTTCCGCTACCCGGTGCAGGCCGCCAAGCCGATCGAGCCGCCGAAGGACCTGAAGCTCGCCGGCAGCAGCAGCGAGTTCATCAACCCGTCGCAGGGCAACGTCTGGGTGCCGATCGGCAAGCGCGCGCCGGGCCTGTACCTGGTCGAGGCGATCGCCGGCCAGCACCGCGCGACGACGCTGCTGTTCGTCAGCGACACCGTCGCGCTGACCAAGGTCTCCGGCGAACAGATGCTGGTGTGGGCGGCGCAGCGCGGCAACGGCGCCGCGGTGCCGAAGACCCGCGTCGTCTGGACCGACGGCATCGGCGTGCTGAAGAGCGGCGCGGCCGATGCGCAGGGCCTGGTGCGGCTCGACCGCAAGGCACCCGAGCAGACCTACCTGTTCGGCGAAGACCCGGCGGGCGGCGTCTTCGTCTCCGAAAACTTCTACTACGACAGCGAGATCTACGCGGCCAAGGTCTACGCCGTGACCGACCGCCCGCTGTACCGCCCCGGCGACTGGGTGCAGGTGAACGTGAGCGGCCGCGAGTTCCGCAGCGCCCGCGAATCGGTGAGCCTGAAGGACGGGCCGCTCACGCTGCAGGCGCTCGACCCGGCCGGCCAGGTGATCGCGACGCAGTCGCTGCGCTTCAGCGGCACGCAAGGGGCGGACACCCGCTTCGCGCTGCCCGACAACGCGGCGGCCGGCGGCTACGAGCTGCGCCTCGCGATGGGCGACGACGTCTACACCGCGGCCTTCCGCGTCGCCGACTACCAGAAGCCGCATTTCGAGATCACGCTGCTGGCCGACAAGCCCGGCTTCGCGACCGGCGAACGCGTCAGCGGCAAGCTGCAGCTGAACTACCCGGACGGCAAGCCGGTCGCGCATGCCCGCGTCAGCCTGACGGCGCGCGCGCAGAAGCTGACGATGGTCGAGGGCGAGCTCGACTACGGCGGCCAGTTCCCGCTCAAGCTGACGCAGGACGAGCTGCAGACCGACGGCAGCGGTGTCGCGAGCTTCTCGCTGCCGCCGGCCGACCAGCCGAGCCGCTACATCCTGACGGCGCTCGCGACCGATGGCGCGGCCTGGCGCGTGCGCACGTCGAAAGAGATCCTGATCGAGCGCGGCAGCGGGTCGTACAAGCTGACGCCGGACCGCCAGTTCTCGAAGCCCGACGAGCCGGTCGCGTTCACGGTGAGTGCCGGCGCGCAGTCGGCGGCCGACACGGTGCGCCCGGCGCGCTGGGAATGGCTGCGGCTCGAGAACCGCGCGAAGGAATCGGGCGTGATGCCGGCCGGCGACGTGCTGACCCTGCGCTTCCCGCAGCCGGGGGCCTATACGGTGTCGCTGCGCGATGACAAGGGCCGCCTCGTCGGCGCCGCCAGCCACTGGGTCAGCGGCGACGGCCTGAAGGCGCCCGCCGGCAGCATCACGATGGTGTTCAACCGCGCCGCCTACCGCGCCGGCGACACCGCCGAGCTGTTGCTCAGCTTCCCGGAGCCGATCGACCACGCGCTGCTGACGCTGGAGCGCGACCGCGTCGAAGCGACCGCGGTGCTCGGCGAATCGGCCGACTGGGTCAAGAGCGAGCGCCTCGGCCCGACGCAATGGAAGCTGACGCTGCCGGTGCGCGAGGAGATGAGCCCGAACATGACGGTGTCGGTCGCCTACGTGAAGAACGGCGACTACGTGTTCCAGAACCAGGGCCTGCTGGTCGAGCAGCCGCGCATCGCGCTCGGGCTGCGCACCGACAAGCCGGTCTATGCGCCGGGCGAGCTGGTCACGGTCGACGTCGACACGCGGCTCGGCGGCAAGCCGGTGGCGGCCGAGGTCGCGGTCGGCGTGGTCGACGAGATGATCTACGTGCTGCAGCCGGAGATCGCGCCTGGCATCGAGGAGTTCTTCTACCACCCGCGCCGCAACAACGTGCGCACCAGCGCCAGCCTGTCGTTCATCGGCTATGACCTCGCGACCAGCAAGCTCGGCGTGCTGCCGTCGTCGCGCCAGGTGAACCAGCGCGCGGTCAAGGTGCTGGAGCGGCCGCGCCGCGACAACATCGACACGGCGGCCTGGGAGCCGCGGCTGTCGACCGACGCGCAGGGCCATGCGCGCTTCACGTTCCGCATGCCCGATTCGCTGACGCGCTGGCGCATCACCGCGCGGGCGATGCAAGCCGGCGGCGCGGTCGGCCAGCAGGTCGGCTGGGTGCGCTCGGACAAGCCGTTCTACGCCAAGTGGACCAGCCCCGACTGGCAGCGCGAGGGCGACCGCGCGCAGGCGTCGATCGCGCTGTTCAACCAGACCGGCCAGCCGGCGCGCATCGAATGGGAAGCGCGCGGCGCGGGCGTCGAGCGCAAGGACACGCTGAGCGTGCAGCCGGGCATCAACTTCATCGCGCTGCYGATCGCGGCCGACCGCGTCGGTGCCGCCGGCGTCAGCCTGGTGCTGCGCCAGGACGGCCGCGTCGTCGACCAGCTCGACACCACGCTGCAGCGCCTGCCGGTGGCCTGGCGCGCGCCGCGCGAGCAGGTGCTGGACATCAGCACGGGCAGCGCCGTCTTGAAGCTGCCGGCGGACGCGACCCGTGTGCGCGTGGCCTTCGCGCAAGACCCTGCCGCCGGTGCCTTCAACCGCTGGATGGAGGAGCTGATCGATTTCCCGTACGGTTGCGTCGAGCAGACGGCGAGCCGCATGCTGCCGCTGTCGATCGCGCTGCAGTCGTTGTCGCCGGCTCAGCAGCCGCTGGCACCGCAGTTGACGCAGAGGCTGTCGACGGCGCGGCTGTCGCTGGCGCAGATGGCCGGCCCGCAGGCGCGCTTCGGCTGGTGGGGGCGCGGCATGAGCGACGACGCCTTCCTGACCGCGTACGCCTACTACGCCGACTGGCGCGCGACGCAGGCGCTGCGCACCAGCCTGCCCGACGAGCACTGGGAGCGGCTGCTCGACGTGTATGCGAAGGAGGGCAGCCTGCTGCCGTCGATCCAGCGCGCGCTCGCGCTGTCGTGGATGCAGGAGATGGGCTTGTCGGTGGGCGCGATGAACGCCAGCCTGGTCGAGCAGCTGACGGCGCAGGAGGCCGGGGCCCCGCCGGTCCAGTTGCGGGATGGCAGCTGGGTGCTGATGGAGGGTGATGTGGCCGGCTCGCGCGACATCGCGCTGGTGCTCGCGGTCGACACCGCGCAGCGTGCCAAGGGCTCGCTCGCGGCCGACCAGCGCGCCGCAGCCGATGCGGCCGCTGCGCGCCTCGGCGGATCGACCTCGCCGTTCGTGCAATCGCTGCTGATGGCGACGCGCCGCAGCGGCACCGAGAAGGCCGGCGAGCTGCTCGGCCAGGTGGGCGCCGACATGCCGACCTTCGACCGCTCGCAGACGTTGTTGTGGCTGCAGCGCGCGCTCGGCCGCAAGCCCGACGCCGCCGTCTCCGATGTGGCACTGGCCGCACCGTGGCAGCGCAGCGTCGGCAGCAGCGGCGACGTGGTGTGGACCTTGCCGGCCAGTGCGGCGCTGCCGGCCACGCTGGCCTTGCCGGCCGGTGGCAAGGCGGCCTGGGCCTACGTCAGCTACGAGAGCAGCGAGGCGCAGGCGCCGGTGTTGCCGGTGAGCATCAAGCGCACGCTGTGGCGCGTGGTGACGGCGCCGAAGCCGGCAGCGGCGTCGCAACCGGCGGGACAACAGGCCTCCCCTGACAACGCGCGCATGAACGTCACGTTGGAACGGATCGAGCCCGGCACGCCGCTGGACACCAACACGCTGTACCTGGACCAGGTCACGCTCGGTGCGCCGAAGGCGATGCGCTGGGCGCTGCTCGAGGTGGCGCTGCCGCCCGGCGCCGCGGTCGAGGCCAGCACCTGGGGCCTGGACCTGAGCGGCCAGCCGCTGGAACGTGCGCAGCACGAGCCGACGGCGCAGGGCTATGCGGTGCCGGTCGAGAAGCTGGAGGCCGGCGGCACGGTCACGCTGCGCCACCTGGTGCGCTTCGCGCAGCGCGGCCAGTTCAAGCTGCCGCCGGCGCGCGTGCACCGCATGTACCAGCCGGAGGCCAAGGGCGTCGACGGCAGCGGTGCCTGGTCGACGGTCGAGGTCCGCTGAGGCCGGCATGCCGATCCGCTTCGCCATCGCCATCGCGCTGTTCGCGGCCTGCACCGTGCAGGCCACGCCGGCGACGCGCCTGGCGTGGCTGCAAGGCGACGAGCTGATCGCGCTGCAGCGCAGCGGCGACGGTGCGCAGCCGCTCGCGTCGGTGCCGCGCACGCCGCTCGGCAGCACCTGGAAGCTGTTCGTGCACGGCTACCTGGAGGCGCGCGGCGTGCAGGAGCCGGCCTACCGCTGCGAGGCGGTGCAGCGCCTGCCCGACGACGATTACTGCTGCGACCCGGGGACCTCCATCGGGCGCGACGAGGCGCTCGCGCGCTCCTGCGGCCCGTACTTCGAGCCGAAGCGGCTGGCGCTGTCGGCCGACGACTGGGCGCGCTTCTGGCGCGAACGCGGCGCACCGGCCTGGCTGCAACGGCTCGACGCGATGCAGCCCGGTACCGAGCTGGCGGTGCCCGAGCTGCTGCAGGCGCTGCGCCAGGTGCCGGCGCCGTCGCGGCTGGCGGCGCGGCAGGCGCTGCTGCCGCTGGCCACGCGCGATGCCGCGGTGCTGGCCGCGCTCGGCAGCGGGCCGCGCTTCAAGACCTGGTCG
>NZ_JBFULV010000193.1:0-5363 GCF_054049715.1 Rhizobacter sp. P5_C2
TGCCACACCAGCGTGATCGCGGCGACCACGCCGCCGATCGCCGCGGCCACCAGCGCCTGGTGCAGCCACTGCAGGCGCTGCTGCATCTGCGCGGCCTCCTGCAGGTCGCGCCGGCTGTCGGCATCGCCGAACGGCGGCAGCGGCTCGTGCGCGCCGCTCCAGCGCAGCACCGAGCGGCTGCGGCCGTCGACCACCAGCAGCTCGCGCCCCAGCCACCCGAGGTCGCGCGGCTCCATGCGCTCGGTCTGCGAGAACAGCAGCTCGCCGCCGCCGGGCAGGATGTCGGCCACCACGCCGACGATGCGGTCGTTGCCGAAACGGATCACGGTGGCCAGCGGCAGCGGTTCGTTGACGTCGGTCGCCTGCGGCGGATGCGGCCGCGCCAGGCCCAGGTAGCGGGTGCCGCGCGGCGCCGGCACGTCGACCGCCTGCTGCAGCGCGAGTGTGCGGCCATCCAGCCGTTTCAGCTGCAGGCCGTTGGTGTCGGTGGTCCACAGCGCATCGCCGCTCCACCACAGGCCGTTCGTGAAGCGGTAGGTGCCCAGCACGGTGCGCGCGAGGAAGCGGCCGTCGCGGCCGAACAGCGCCACCGCATGGCCGCCGCCGGTCGATGCCGCGATGCGCCCGTCCTCGGCAAAGGCCAGGTGCACCGCGCGGCTCGCGTGCTCCACCAGCTCGGGCGGCCATTGCAGCGTGATGGTGCCGGTCGGCAGCAGCGTGGCCGGGTCGAGCAGGTGGATCGTCGGCTCGTTGTCGAGCCGGATCGCCAGCAAACCGGCGCCCGGGTGCCAGTCGAGGCTGTAGGCGTGGCCGGGCAGGCCGATCTCGGCGAGCTTCGCCCGCTTGCCGCGGTGCCCGCCGGCGTCGAACGACCAGATTTCGTCATCGACGGCCAGCCAGGCTTGCGTGCCGTCGGGGCGCAGCGCCAGCGCCGACGGGCCGTGGAGTTCCAGCACGCGTTGGCTGACCTTGAAATCCAGCGCCAGCAGCACCAGCGCGAGCAACACGCACACGAGCGCGATGCGCGGCGTCTCCGCCCCACCGATGCGTGGGCGGCTGCGTGCCTTGGGGATATCGGTACTGCCGGATCCGTCAGCCCTGTCTCGGGCCGATCTGAGAAGAGTCGACATGGGGGGTCCTCGCCAGCGGGCAAGGGTATCGGAGTCGGCCGCCCGCCCGGCCCTCCCGGCCCTCCGCTGGAGCGGGCCATTCAACCGTTCAACCGGTCAGCCCCTCAATAACTGATGGTCAGCCAGTGAATCCGGCTCGCCTGGCAGGGCGCCGCCGCGCAGGAGCCGGCCAGTCCGGCGTCGATGCGGCCGGTGACATGGTGCTGGTGCACCTGGCCGTCGTAGAGGCCGGAGTCGGCATCCAGCGTCAGCGTGTAGGGCAGGCCGAGCAGCGTGCCGCCGCCGCTGTCCAGCGCCAGCGCGTAACCGGTGTTGCAGTCCGCGCTGAAGCTGTTGGCGGCGATGGCGGGCGCGGACTGGAAGGCGACGTAGTCCAGCGTCACCGCGGTCGGCATCGACAGGCTGCAGGCCGGCGGCACGTCGAGCGCGACGCCGCCGGTCCCGCTGCCGCTGCCGGTGCTGCCGCCGGACCGCGCGGCGCTGCCGTCCACGTTGTAGGCCAGCGTGACGAGCAGCGTGTCGCGGTAGCTGCCCGCCGCCGGCCGGAACGCCCGCGCGGGCGCCACCAGGTAGAAGGGCAGCTGCGTGCTTGCCATCGGGCCGCCGGCGAAGACCACGCTGCCGCTGAGCGCGTACGGCGCGCTGCTGCCCCACGGGGTGCTGGCGGTGGCGTCCTGCCACAGGCCGTAGCCGATGCCGCGCCCGGCGTTGTCCTCGGCGGCCAGCGCGTGCGTCGAGCCGACGGTGGCGCTGAACGAGGCGCTCGCGAGCGGGCTGTCCGCCGCCTTTGTGCACTGCACGGTCAGCGTGCCGCCCAGCGTCAGGGCGCCGGGCGCCGCCACGCTGCCCGACGGCGAGCTCAGCATCAGCGTGCAACTGACCGCGCCCGCCGCGGTCGCCGGCACGGCGAGAAGTGCCAGGGTGCCGGCCAGGGCACCTGAGCGTTGCGCGAAGCTCATCGCGACACCCCGGCGCAGGTCAGCGGTCCGAGGCGCGTGATGTCGTTGCCGTCGTCCGGCGGCAGCCGCATCGCCAGCGAGCACGACTGCCCGCGCCAGCGCAGCACCAGCGTGGCCGTCGGTGCGAGGCCGGTCACGAAGACCTCGCCGCGGCGCGCCATGTAGAACACCTGCGGGTCGCCGACGATGCCGACCTCGGCGCCCGGCGGCGCCGCTTCGCCGTCCTCCAGCCGCACGCGGATCAGGGCTGCGCGTCCGCTGCGCACCGGGAAGCGCAGCTTCACGACGCTGCGGGCCGGCGGCACGGCCGACATCTCCACCGAATCGAGTTCGGCGCCGATCGGCAGGTCCGACGGGTCGAGCCGCACCGCGTTCGCCTGGTACGCCAGCAACTGCGGCAGCAGCGCCCGGCCGTCGCTGCCGGTGCGGGCCGCGACCTGCCCGAGCAGGCTCACACCGACGCCGGGCTGGCCGGGCACCTCGACCAGCGCCATCGCGTTGCCGCTGCGCCGCGTGGCGAACAGCGTGCCGTCGACTGCCACCCAGGCGCCCTGCGCGCCGAGGCGCAGCGTCTGCAGCTCGCGCGTCTGGCCGAGGTCCAGCCCGAGGCTGCCGCGTGGACCGTCGCGGTACAGGCCGGCCTCGGCCTGCGCGGCGCTGCTGCGCTCGCCGGCCAGCAGGCGCCAGGCCCAGCCGTCGGGTTCGTCCGGCGAGGCGCTGAGGCCGACCAGGGTGTCGGAGTCGCCGTGCCGCGTGTGCGCCGCCGTCGTGCTGAGCACGCTGCGCGGTCCGAGCGGCACGAACAGCGTGGCCGTCAGCCGCGTGCCGGCGGTGCTGCCGGTGAGCCGCGTGACGGCCAGGCTCAGCGTGTTGCGCTCGCCCATGCGCAGGCTCTGCCCGGCGGTGGCCGCGAGGTAGCGGCTGCCGTCGCCGGCCACCGTCTGCGCGACGCTCAGCCCGAGGCTGCCCCAGGCCCCTGCGTTCAGCCGCTGGCTGAACGTCGTCTGGCGCCGCGTCGGCGGCGTCTGCAGGTCCTGGCCCAGCCCGCGCCAGGCGTCGGTGTTGCCTTCGGTGCGCAGCAGCCAGCCGCTCGCGACGCCGGCACGCTCGATGCTCAGCAGCCAACCCGCACCATGCCCAAGGGCACTGCGGCTGCCCGAGAGACCGGCCTGCACCAGCACCGGCCACGGCGTGTGGGCATGGCTGAGCGCGATGCTCGCCTCCTGTTGCGGCCCGGAGAGGCCGGCCCGCAGCTCGCCGGTCCAGTCGCGGCTGAGCCCCAGGCGATACAACCCGGCGCCGAAGCGGGTGGCGTAGTGCGCGTCGGGCAGGCCGAGGTTGCGCCGGAGCTCGCCGGCCTCCAGGCTCCAGTCGCTCAGGCCGGCCGCCAGCAGCGCGTTGCTCGACAGGAAGCTCTGCTCGACGACCGTCTCGCGGCCCAGGATGTCGCGCACCACCATGCGAACCTGCCCGGTGCTGTCGGGCAGCGGCAGTTCGTTGACCGTGAACGGGCCGGCCGGCAGGTTGCCGGTCTGGCGCAGCACGTCGTTGATGTACAGCTCCAGCGTGCTCGGCGCGCTGGAGGTGCCGGCCAGCGACGGGATCGGCCGGCTGATGAAGCCGGGGTCGAGCGCGAAGTTGCGCGACAGCTGCACGCCGCCGAAGAACACCGGCCGGCCGATCGCGCCGGCATGCGTGACGAGGTCGCCCAGGCGCAGGCTGATGCGCGGCTCGGGGAAGTCGTGCGTGAAGCTCGTTTCCAGGCGCTGCCAGCGCGGCGCCGCATCGAAGCCGCGCACCGCGAGGTTGCGCCCGGCGTGGCTGGACGACAGCACGCCGGCGTCGCCCGACAGAGCGAGCTCGACCAGCGCGCCCAGGTCCTGCTGCGCCATCGCGCCGCGCGCCGCCGAGCGGGTCAGGCTCAGGTCGTAGTTCAGCGCGAGGGCCGGCTCGGCCGGCGACACCGTCGGCCGCTTCGGCGCCGCTTGCGTGAGGCGCGTCGCCGCGAAGGCCTGCGGCGCGAAGTCGAGGTCCACCGATTGCGCGGCCGGGTGGAAGCGCGCGGCGAATCCCGGCAGCGCCGACAGCGGGTACCAGGCCTGCCCGCGCACGCGCAGCGGCGGCAGCTCGGGCCGGTTCAGCCGCCATTCGTCGAACGCGATCGCGGGGGCGAACAGCACGCCGGCGCGCTCCATCAGCAGCCACCCGCCGCTCGGCTGCTGGTTGACGCGCACCTCCAGCGGCATCAGCCGCTCGCCGGGCACGCGCTCCGCGCTTGCATCGACCGCCTGCGCCTGGGCGTGGAGCGACGGCAGCGCGCACGCCGTCATCGCGCCGGCCACCCAGGCGAGCCGGGCCGACCGGCGCAGCAGCGCGTGCCGGTCCATCGCGGCCGCGGCCTCACGGCAGCGCCAGTTCGTCGGTGCGGCGCGAGCCGTCGTCGAACAGCAGCGCCAGCTGCGCCGGTCCGGGCGCCACGTCAGGGTCGGACTGCAGCGCGATCGGGCGGCTGGCCCCCGGCAGCACATAGGCACCGCCGTCGAAGCGCGCGAGCTGCCGGCCGGCGCGCAGCACGCGCAGTTCGCGCACCTGCGCGTAGGCGCTGCCGCGGTTCTCGCACTGCGCGAGCAGCTGCGCGCCATCGCGCTGCAGCGTGCAGGCGAGGTCGCGGCGCGCCGCCGGCGGCGTGACGAACACCGGCAGGCTCATCGCCAGCGCGACCGGCACGCTGACGCCGGGCGCCCCCGGCAGCGCCTCCGGCACCTCGCGCATGACCAGGCGGTAGGTGAGCTGCCGGGCGGCGTCGCGCGGCACCACCATCGCCAGCCGCACCACCTGGCGCCCGCCGGGATCGAGCTTGACGATCGGCGGCGCCAGCACGAGGTCATCGGTGGGCGTCAGCACGTCGGCGCCGGCGGCATCCTGGCGCCACAGGAACAGCTCCGCCTGCAGCACCAGCGGCGAGTCGCCGTCGTTGCCGAGGGCGACCGCGACGGCACGGTCGCGCGGCGCCATGTGCAGCCGCACCGGCGAGATCGTGAAGACGCCGGCGGCGGCCGGTGCGGCCCCCAGCGCCAATGACAGCGCGAATGACAACGCCAACGGGAGCGCGGCCCATGTGGCCCGTGCGCGCGGCGGGCGCATCAGAAGATCATCCACATCTCGACCGCGCGGCCGGCGGCGACCTGTACCGGCCGCGCGTCGTCCGCCGCGGACTCGCCGTCGGGCGAGATCAGCCAGGACACGGTCTCGCCCGCGCCGTCGGCCGGGGTGG
>NZ_JBFULV010000194.1:0-5260 GCF_054049715.1 Rhizobacter sp. P5_C2
CCGATCCCCACAGCCCCTGGCAGCGAGGCATCAACGAGAACACCAACGGCCTGATCCGCGAGTTCCTGCCCAAGGGCTCCGACTTGAGCGTGCACTCCCAGCGCGAGCTCGATCACACCGCCTGGGATCTCAACACCCGTCCTCGCAAATCTCTTGGCTGGCGCACTCCCTCTGAGGTCTTCTTCGAGTCAGCCTTCAACGCCAGCCACTCAAATCAACCCGCTGTTGCACTTGGGCTTTGAAACCGCCGTTACTTTCATTTGAGCCAGCAAATGAAAGTGACTCGCCCGCCGGGGCGAGACCCGGCACTGCCCCGCAGTGGAATCAGATCTCGACCTTCGACCCGAGTTCGACCACTCGATTGGTCGGAAGCGACAGAAAATCCGCCGCCGCCGCCGCATTCCGGTGCATCCCCGCAAAGAGCTTCTCCCGCCAGTTCGCCATCCCGCTGCCGAAGGTCGGGATCACGATGTCGCGCGACAGGAAGTACGAGGTCTCCATGTCGTCCATCTGGCAGCCCCGCGTGCGCAGGAAGGCCAGCGCCTCCGGCACGTCCGGCTCGTTCTTGAAGCCGAAGTGCACCGTCACCTGCCAGCAGTCGCGCCCGAGCGGCTCCATCTCGCAGCGCTTCTCGAAACCGATCCACGGCACCTCGTGCAGCTTCACCGTGACGAACAGGTTGGTCTCGTGCAGCACCTTGTTGTGCTTCAGGTTGTGCAGCAGCGCGTTCGGCGTCAGCCCCTGCTCGCTGACCAGGAACACCGCGGTGCCGGCCACCCGCGTCGGCGGGCTCACGAACACCGCATCGAGAAAACTCTTCAGGTCGATCGCGTCCTCGCGCAGGCGCTCGGCCATCAGCCGGCGGCCCTGCTTCCAGGTCATCATGATCATGAACATCACGCCGCCGATCACCACCGGGAACCAGCCGCCGTCGAACACCTTGATGACGTTGGCGCTGAAGTACGTGAAGTCGACCAGGAAGAAGAAGCCCGTCGCCGCCACGCTCAACGACCACGGATAACGCCAGCCATAGCGGATCACGAAGAAGGTCATCGTGGTCGTGATCAGCATGTCGATCGTCACCGCGATGCCGTAAGCCGCCGCCAGCTTGCTGCTCGAGCCGAAGGTCACCACCGCCAGCACGATGCAGGCATACAGCCCCCAGTTGACGAACGGCACGTAGACCTGGCCCGTCTCGCGCACCGAGGTGTGCAGGATGCGCAGCCGCGGCAGGTAGCCGAGCTGCATCGCCTGCTTCGTGACCGAGAACGCCGCGGTGATCAGCGCCTGCGACGCGATCACCGCCGCCGCCGTCGCCAAGCCGATCAGCGGGTACACCGCCCATTGCGGCGCCATCTCGTAGAACGGGTTCCTGACGTTCTCCGGATGCGCCAGCAGCATCGCGCCCTGGCCGAAGTAGTTCAGCACCAGCGCCGGCATCGCGAGGCTGAACCACGCGAGGCGGATCGGCCGCTTGCCGAAGTGGCCCATGTCCGCATACAGCGCCTCGGCACCGGTCACGCACAGCACGATCGAGCCGAGCGCGATGAACGCGATCGCCGGGTGGCCGAGCAGGAAGGACAGTGCGTAGCTCGGGCTCAGCGCCGCCAGCACCGCCGGGTTGGTCGCGATCTGCGACAGCCCGAGCACCGCCAGCACCGCGAACCACAGCACCATCACCGGCCCGAACAGCTTGCCCACCGTCGCGGTGCCGTGGCGCTGCACCAGGAACAGCAGCGTCAGCACGACCAGCGACAGCGGGACGATGTAGTGGTGCAGGCCGGGTGCGGCGACTTCGAGGCCCTCGATCGCACCCAGCACCGTGATGGCCGGCGTGATCACGCCGTCGCCGAAGAAGATCGCGGTGCCGAAGATGCCCACCATCAGCAGCCGCTTGCGCAGCACCGGCCGGTCCTTCACCGCCTGCGACGCCAGCGCGAGCATCGCGATCAACCCGCCTTCACCGTTGTTGTCGGCCCGCAGGATCAGCACCACGTACTTGATCGAAACCACCACCGTCAGCGTCCAGAACACCAGCGACAGCACGCCGTAGATGTTCTGCGGCGTCAACGGCACGTGGCCGTGGGCGAAGACTTCCTTGAGGGCGTAGAGGGGACTGGTGCCGATGTCGCCGTACACGACGCCGATGGCGCCCAGCGTCAGGGCGGCCAGGCTGGAGCTGGGACGATGCTGATTCACGATCCACCGCGCTCGCCGAAGGGGCACGGCTCAATCCAAAGGAGGGCCATTGTGCGCCTGCGGATACGCCCGGAAACACGTCGATCAGCCCCACCCCCAAGCCGGCGGGGGTTGATGTTGCACTGCAGCAACGACCGGTGTATGAGGGGCCAGCCTACTCGTAGACCTCGGCGTCCGGGTCGGTGGCTTCGAGCTCGTAGCTGGCAGCCAGCATTGCCAAGCGAGCGATCACTCCGTACATGTAGAAGCGATTTGGCGCGCTGGCACCCGGCTTGACGCCCGGCTTCGGCAGCTGGTTCGACTCGGCGAAGGCCAGCGGCACGAAGCTCGCGCCGGGGGAATTGAGGTTCTCGTCGATGCCGCGCTCGGCGTTGACGCGGTAGAAGCCGCCGACCACATAGCGGTCGATCATGTAGACGACCGGCTCGGCGACCGCGTCGTTGACGCGCTCGTAGGTCGGCACGCCTTCCTGCAGGATGACCTCGCTGACCTCCTGGCCGTCCTTGATCACGCTCATCTTGTTGCGTGCCTTGCGGTTCAGGTCGACCAGGTCCTTCGGGTCGCGCACCGTCATGATGCCCATGCCGTAGGTGCCGGCATCGGCCTTCACGATGATGAACGGCTTCTCCTGGATGCCGTATTCCTTGTACTTGCGGCGGATCTTGCCGAGCAGCGCCTCGGCGTTGCTCGCCAGGCATTCGGCGCCGGTGCCGTCGCTGAAATTCACCTCGCCGCAGCGGGCGAACATCGGGTTGATCAGCCACGGGTCCATGCCCAGCAGCTTGGCGAACTTCTTGGCCACTTCCTCGTAGGCCTGGAAGTGGTTGGTCTTGCGGCGCACCGCCCAGCCGGCATGCAGCGGCGGCAGCAGGTACTGCTCGTGCAGGTTCTCGAGCACCTTCGGGATGCCGGCCGACAGGTCGTTGTTCAGCAGGATCGTGCAGGGGTCGAAATCCTTCAGCCCGAGGCGGCCGCGGGTGCGCAGCAGCGGCTCGACCGTCAGCGAGCTGCCGTCCGGCAGGTCGATCTGCGTCGGCGCCTTGATGGTGTCGTCGAGCGTGCCCAGGCGCACGTTCAGCCCGGCCTGGTGGAAGATCTGCGTCAGGCGCGCGACGTTCATCAGGTAGAACGAGTTGCGGGTGTGCTTCTCGGGGATCAGCAGCAGGTTCTTGGCCTCGGGGCAGATCTTCTCGATCGCCGCCATCGCCGCCTGCACCGCCAGCGGCAGCATCTCGGGCGTCAGGTTGTTGAAGCCGCCAGGGAACAGGTTGGTGTCGACCGGCGCCAGCTTGAAGCCGGCGTTGCGCACGTCGACCGAGGTGTAGAACGGCGGCGTGTGCTCCATCCATTCGAGGCGGAACCAGCGCTCGATGGCCGGCAGCGATTCGAGAATGCGCTGCTCCAGTTCGTTGATCGGGCCGGTGAGTGCGGTGATGAGATGGGGAACCATAAAAGCCCGTTGAACGCCTGGGGATCGCGGATTCTAGGCATCTGGGGTCGGCCGCGTCGATGGCAAGTGCGGTGGCCCCGGCCGGTGTGAGCCTTGTTTGAGGCTTGCATCACGGCCGACCCGCTCCGATCCGGAAAAAGAAAAGGCCGCCCGGAGGCGGCCTTCCCAGTGTCCCGCGGGCCGCAGCCCGCGTCCCTCTTCTCGAAACTTACTGGTGATACGCGGTCTCGCCGTGGGCCGAGATGTCCAGGCCTTCGCGTTCCTCTTCCTCCGTCACGCGCAGGCCGACCACCAGGTCGACGATCTTGAACGCCACCACCGAGACCACGCCCGACCAGACGATGGTCACGAGCACGGCCTTCAGCTGGATCCACACCTGGGCACCGATGCCGTTGGAGGTGACCGTTGCCGTGACCCAGTCGCCGACCAGGCCGGGGCCGCCGAGCGCCTGCGTGTTGAACACGCCCGTCAGCAGCGCGCCGACGATGCCGCCGACGCCGTGCACGCCGAACACGTCCAGCGAGTCGTCGGCACCGAGCAGCTTCTTCAGCGCATTGACGCCCCACAGGCAGGCGAAACCGGCGACGAAGCCGATTACGATCGCGCCCATCAGGCCGACATTGCCGGCCGCCGGCGTGATCGCCACCAGGCCCGCCACCGCACCCGAGGCCGCACCCAGCATCGAGGCCTTGCCCCGCATCAGCGCTTCACCGATCGACCACGCGAGCACCGCGGCCGAGGTGGCCGTGAAGGTGTTCATGAAGGCGAGCACGGCGCTGTTGCCGGCTTCGAGCGCCGAACCGGCGTTGAAGCCGAACCAGCCCACCCACAGCAGCGAGGCACCGACCATCGTCAGCGTCAGCGAGTGCGGCGTGAAGGATTCCTTGCCGTAGCCGACGCGCTTGCCGACCATGTACGCACCGACCAGGCCGGCAACGGCCGCGTTGATGTGCACCACCGTGCCGCCCGCGAAGTCGAGCGCGCCCCATTGCCACAGCATGCCGGCCTTCGCGTTCATCTCGTCGACGACGCCTGCGGCGCTGTACGCATCCGGGCCCATCCAGAACCAGACCATGTGCGCGATCGGCGCGTAGCTGAAGGTGAACCACAGCGTCATGAACAGCAGCACGGCCGAGAACTTGATGCGCTCGGCGAACGCGCCGACGATCAGGCAGCAGGTGATGCCGGCGAAGGTCGCCTGGAAGGCCGCGAACAGCAGCTCGGGGATGTAGACGCCCTTGCTGAAGGTCGCGCCCATCGCGAAGGCGCCGGTGGCCGGATCGAAGATGCCCTTCATGAACAGCCGGTCGAGGCCGCCGACGAACTTGTTGCCTTCGGTGAAGGCCAGGCTGTAGCCATAGATGGTCCACAGCACGACGATCAGCGAGAAGGTGACCATCACCTGCATCAGCACCGACAGCATGTTCTTGCTGCGGACCAGGCCGCCGTAGAACAGAGCCAGGCCGGGCACCGTCATCATGATCACGAGCAGCGTCGCGACGATCATCCACGCGACGTCGCCCTTGTTGGCGACCGGCGCGGCAGGTGCCGACGCGGCCGCTGCGGCGGAGGCCGCAGCCGCCGGTGCGGAGGCGGCGTCAGCCGTGGCAG
>NZ_JBFULV010000195.1:0-5222 GCF_054049715.1 Rhizobacter sp. P5_C2
GTGCCATCGCGCGCACCGGGCAATCGGGGCCGAGCAGCACCAGCGGCGCCGGCGCGTTCGCGGGCGGCTGCCAGCCGGGCGCCGCCACCCACGACAGCGGTTCGCGGCGCAGCAGCCGGGCGCCGGGCAGCGCCTTGTCGCTGGTGACGACGGCCAGGTCCATCGCATCGGCGGCCCACAGTTGCTGCAGTGCARCGGAACTGGCCCACAGCAGCTCGAAGCGGGCCTGCGGCTGCGCGTCGCGCAGCAGCGCGAGCAGGTCGGCCAGGCGCGCCGGCAGAAAGTATTCGCTCAGGCCGATGCGCCACACCGCCGCCTGCAGCGCCGGCTGTACCGAGGCGCGGGCTTCGTCCTGCAGCTCGATCAGGCGGCGTGCATGCGGCAGGAAGCGTTCGCCCTCGGCCGTCAGCGCGAGCGCGCGCGTGCTGCGCTGCACCAGGCGCGCACCGACGCTCGCCTCCAGCTGCTGCAGGTGGGTGCTGACAGCCGACTGCGTGCGGTTGACGCGCCCGGCCGCCCGCGTGACCGAACCGGCCTGCGCGATCGCGATGAAGCTGCGCAGCCACAGCGGGTCGAGGTCATTCATCTGAGTTGTCCATCAATGCGATCGAATAAAACTGATTCACGGATGGATGCTCGGTGCCTACAGTTGACTTGTCAACCCGACAAGCCATAGGAGCCCTCCATGCCCTACCTGCACCTCCAGATCTCCGGCGAGGCCGATGCGGCCCTCGCAGCGAACGCCGCCCGCAGCGCCACCGAGCTGACGGCCCGCCTGCTCGGCAAGGACCCGTCGCTGACGGCGGTCGTCGTCGACTTCATCGCGCCGTCGCAGTGGTTCATCGGCGGTCGCCCGCTGTCGGCCGGCGGGCCGCGCAGCTACCACTGGATGGTCAGCATCACCGACGAGACCAACACCAAGCGCGAGAAGGCGGCCTACCTCGACGCGGTGCACGCGACGATGCGCGAGCTGCTGGGCGGCGTCGCCGAGCATTCGTACGTGCATGTGGCCGACCTGCGGGCGAGTGCCTACGGCTACGGTGGGCTGACGCAGGAGCACCGCTACCAGCACGCGGCCGCCTGAACGCAGCGGCCATGAAAAAAGGGGCGGATCGCTCCGCCCCTTTGCTGCGACCGCGGACGGTCAGGCAGCGGGTGTCACTTGCTGGCGACGGCCGATGCCGCTGCTTCGACGCCGACGACGGCCTGGCCGTCCTTCTCGGTGCTGCGGTCGAACACGATCGTCTTGCCGAACTTCAGTTGCAGCCAGCTCGGGTAGTTGTAGCCCTTGCCGTTGTTGTGGTCGATGATCGCGCCGATGCCGCCGCCGAACAGGATGTTGCCGTACATGCCGCCGCTCGCGCGCGAGATCGCGCGAGCGACCGCCTGCGGGCTGTTCGGGTCCGTGCAGACGATGTCCAGGTCCTTGCCCGAGCGGTGCACGGGGATCGCTTCGCCGGACTTGCCGGTGAAGTTGCCGTAGTCGTTGGTCAGCCGGCACTCGGCGCCCTTGACCTCGGTGCCATCGGCCTTCAGCGTTTCCACGCGGATCGGCTGGTTCGATTCGTTGATGATCGACGCGCAGCCGGTGGCCAGCACGCTCAGCGCCAGCGCGCTCAAAAGACGGGTCTTCATGAAAATCCCTCCGGATTGGATTGGTTCTGTTGATCGCAGCCCCTCTGCTGCGCGGCGCAGTGTAGAAGCGCAGGGCCGAATTTTTTTCCACCATGTTGGGGATGACCGTGATCATTGACACGCACGGCGCCTCCGCGGAGGACCATCGATGCACCTGGAAGGCTCCTGCCACTGCGCCGTCGTGCGCTTCAGCCTCGAAGCGCACAGCCCGCAGCCCTACATGCACTGCCACTGCAGCATCTGCCGCAAGACGGCCGGCGGCGGCGGCTACGCGATCAACCTGGGCGGCGACGCCACGACGCTGAAGGTGCGCGGCCGCAAGCACCTGGCGGTCTACCACGCGGTGATGCGCGAGCCCGGCAAGCGCGCGACGCGCTCGAAGGCGCAGCGCCATTTCTGCGTCAGATGCGGCAGCGCGCTGTGGCTGTGGGATCCGCGCTGGCCCGAGCTCGTGCACCCGCACGCCTCGGCGATCGACACGCCGCTGCCGAAACCCGCCGAAGTCGTCGAGGCGGCGCTCGCTTTCGTCGCGCCGTGGGTCGATGTACCGAAGGGGCGCGGCCATGTGCACTCGCAGCACTGGCCGGACGAATCGCTGGCCGATTGGCACCGCCGGCACGGTGTCTGGAGCGAGTGAGCACGGTCTTGCCCCGCGCTCCGATGCCCCGCCGCGGTGCGGATTGCTGCGCCGGGCGCAAAGCAGTTTCAGCCTGAACGCACCGACTGGCGGCGGACGCGAACATCACGTACGTGAATACCACGAGGGCAGATCGGGGCGAATGCGCGAGCATCGATGCTGGTCGCAACGAAGCACCGCAACACGACACGCCGATGCCGCGCGTGATTGTCGTGTCCTACGGGAACACAGGGCTTTGCGAGGACTGAAGTTCATTCACCCGCCGCACGCAGGAGACAACATGCGCAGCCCCTGGACCCGTTTTTCCACTCCCCTTGTCGCGAGCGCGCTGAGCCTGGCCGCCGCTGCCGCCTTCGCTGCCGACCCGATCAAGATCGGCGTGGCCGGCCCGTTCACCGGCGGTTCGTCGTCGATGGGGGTCAGCATGCGCGACGGCGTGCGCCTGGCCGCCGACGAGATCAACAAGGCCGGCGGCGTGCTGGGCCGCCAGCTGGTGCTGGTCGAGCGCGACGACGAGGCGAAGAACGAGCGCGGCGTGCAGATCGCCCAGGAGCTGATCAACAAGGAGAAGGTCGCCGCCACTGTCGGCTACATCAACACCGGTGTCGCGCTCGCGTCGCAGCGCTTCTACCAGGACGCGAAGATCCCGGTGATGAACAACGTCGCCACCGGCTCGCTGATCACGCACCAGTTCGACAGCCAGCCCGAGAACTACATCTTCCGCAATGCGGCGCACGACAGCATCCAGGCGCCGATGATTGTTGAAGAGGCCATCACGCGGCGCGGCTTCAAGAAGGTCGCGATCCTGGCCGACTCCACCAACTACGGCCAGCTCGGCCGCGAGGACCTGGAGAAGGCGCTGGCGCAGAAGGGCATCAAGCCGGTGGCGGTCGAGAAGTTCAACATCAAGGACGTCGACATGACGGCCCAGCTGTTGAAGGCCAAGGAAGCCGGCGCCGAAGCGGTGCTGACCTACGGCATCGGCCCCGAGCTCGCGCAGATCGCCAACGGCATGACCAAGCTCGGCTGGAAGGTGCCGCTGGTCGGCAGCTGGACGCTGTCGATGGCCAACTACATCGACAACGCCGGCCCGGGCGGCGAGGGCGCGCGCATGCCGCAGACCTTCATCCAGGAGCCGACGACGCCGAAGCGGCAGTCGTTCATCATCAACTACCTGAAGACCTTCAACCCGAAGAACGCCCGCATCGATTCGCCGGTGTCGGCCGCGCAGGGCTACGACTCGGTCTACCTGCTGGCCGCGGCGATCAAGCAGGCGGGCGGCACCGAGGGCCCGAAGGTCAAGGCCGCGCTCGAGGACCTGAAGGCGCCGGTCGAAGGCGTCGTGACGACGTACAACAAGCCGTTCAGCAAGGGTGACCACGAGGCGATCACCGCGAACATCCCGGTGTTCGGCGAGGTCAAGGGCCAGCGCGTGGTGTATGCCTACCCGGACGACTTCAAGAAGGCGTCGGAGGTCCGCGTGAAGGACCCGAACGCCAAGGGCGCGCTGACCGCCGCGAAGAAGTAGGCCTTTGCCCGAGAAGACGCCGCCCCGGCCCGTGCCGCGGCGGCGTTCGTTTGAGTCCTTGCAGGAAGCACCATGCAGATCCTGACCCAACTCGTCTACAGCGGCATTGCGCTCGGGATGATCTATGCGGTGATCGCGTTCGGCTACCAGCTGACCTTCGCGACCTCCGACACGCTGAACTTCGGCCAGGGCGACGCGCTGATGCTGGGCGCGCTGGTCGGGCTGACCCTGGTCGGCCTGGGCCTGAACTACTGGCTGATGATCCCGCTGGTGTGCCTGTTCGGCGCGCTGCAGGGCGCCTTCGTCGAGCGCATCGGCGTGCGCCCGGCGATCAAGATCAAGTCGGAGTTCGGCTGGATCATGTCGACGATCGCGCTGGGCATCATCTTCAAGAACGTGGCCGAGAACGTGTGGGGCCGCGACGACCTGAAGTTCCCGTCGCCGTTGCCGGAGTCGCCGCTGAAGTTCCTGGGTGCGAACGTGCTGCCGATGGAGATCCTGGTGGTGGTGGGCGCGCTGCTGATGATGCTGGCGGTGGAGTTCTTCAACCGCAAGACGATCTACGGCAAGGCGGTGGTGGCGACCTTCAACGACCGCGACGCGGCCAAGCTGATGGGCATCAACACCGGCCTGGTGATCACGTTTTCGTACGCGTTGTCGTCGCTGACGGCGGCCTTCGCCGGCGTGCTGATCGCGCCGTTGACGCTGACCGGCGCGACGATGGGCGCGGTGCTGGGCCTGAAGGCCTTCGCGGTGGCGATCATCGGCGGGTTGACGAGCGGCATGGGCATCATCGTCGGCGGGATCATTCTTGGCATCGCCGAGACGACGACGGGCTTCTACCTGTCGACCGGCTACAAGGACGTGCCCGGGTTGGTGCTGCTGCTGATCGTTCTCGCGGTGAAGCCGGCCGGGTTGTTCGGCAAGTCCGCGATCAAGAAGGTTTGACGATGTCGGGGCTGTTCGCTAGCTGCTTGAGCAAAGGCGCGGGTGGGGAGGCTTTGGCTCGCCGGCCGGTGCGGTCTTCGCCCCTCTCGGGGCGAAGACTTCCCTCCGCTGACTGGTTTCATGGCCCGTCCCTATTGGCGCTCCACAGCCTCCCCACCCACGCCTTTGCCGCCGCCGCCGCTCTTTGCATGAGGGGGAACGAGACTGAACAGATCGACAAAGCACGCGCGCGCTCGCACGTTCAACGGTCACTCCAGTCTTTTCCCCCCAACAAGAGCGGGTGGTGCTTGCGGCGGGTGAGGGAAGGGGCCGGGCTGGGGGCGATTTCTGGGGCGACGGAGAAGATCGGCTTTGGGGATGGCGCGCGCCAGCGCGCTTCGTGGACTGACTCATCGGCACTGTTTGACCACAACGAACGAAGTGAGTGGAGGGAGTTTGCCGATGCATCCCCAAAGCCGATCTTCGCAGTGGAGT
>NZ_JBFULV010000196.1:0-5203 GCF_054049715.1 Rhizobacter sp. P5_C2
TCGCGGGCGGCCCATGACGCATTGCTCCTCCTCAGCCCATGACGCATTGCTCCTCCTCACGCTGGAAGCCGTTGCGCCGCAGTTCGCGGGTGATGGTGCTGGCAGCTCGTTGCAGCGTCCTGGCAATGGCTCGTGCGCTGCTGCCCTGGGAACTCAGCGCCATGATCACGCCTCGGTCCTCGGCGCTCAATTGTTCGTAGGTTCTTGTCATGCAACGGCTCTCAGGGGGCTGGAGTGTTGCACTTCACCTTTGAAACCGCCAACCAAAGCAAAGGCGCCTCAACCCGAACACCATACGGTTCGTTCTGTCCCGCTGCGGACAACACTGCCACGCCGTTGGCAATCCAACCTTGATTGGGATTGTTGAACCGTAGCCCCGGCGCCGACGCGAAGCGAGGCGCGTGGGCTCGGGAGGACAACAATCCCAATCAAGGGACGAGGTGCAGCCGAAGCGGCAGTGTTGTCCGCAGCGGGGCAGAACGAACCGTATGGTTTTGCATTCAAGCGCCTTTGCTTTGGTTACTTTTATTTGGCAAGGCAAATGAAAGTGACTCGCCCGCCGGGGCGAGACCCGGCAATGCCACGCAGTGAACAAAAGCCCCCGCAGAGGTGAGCCCCCCTCGGGAAGAGATGCACCGGCAAGCCCCCTCTTTTGCTGGGACAAGCAAGTCGCGCCAGCTCACAGAATTGCGATGGCCCGGTACAGCCGGACCGCCTGCGTGCCGATAACGGCACAAGCGCACCCGCCTCGCCCGCAGGTGCAGTTCTGCCACCGCGCCCGCGAGCGCCCCGTCCGACGAGGTTTTCCCATGTCCAAGCACCTGTTCCTGTGCGCCCTGCTGAGCGCCGCCACGCTGCCCGCCTTCGCCAAGGACGGCAACGCCACCGCCGACGAAGCGTCCGCGATGGTCAAGAAAGGCGTCGCCTTCATCAAGGCCAGCGGCAAGGACAAGGCCTACGCCGAGATCAACAACAAGGCCGGCCAGTTCACCGACCGCGACCTCTACCTGGTCGTCTACGGCCTCGACGGCGTCGTGCGCGCCCACGGTGCGAACGAAAAAATGATCGGCAAGAACCTGCTCGAGCTGAAGGACGTCGACGGCAAGCCCTTCGTCAAGGAACGCGTCGAGCTCGCCCAGTCCAAGGGCACGTTCTGGCAGGACTACAAGTTCACCAACCCGGTCAGCAAGAAGATCGAGCCGAAGCGCGCCTATTGCGAACGGCTGGACGACGTGGCCGTCTGCGGCGGCATCTACAAGTAAACCGCCCGCCCCGCACGCCACCGCCGGAAAGGCCGCCATGAAACTCGGACTCAAGTTGCTCGCCGCCCCCGTGCTGACCGCCGTCGTGGTGTTCTCGATGGCCTCGGTCAACACCGCGCTGATGAGCACCGAAGCCGCGAAGAACAGCGAGGACTTCCGCAGCGACCTCGAATCCTTCCGCACCATCACCAGCGTGCAGGATCAGCTCGGCCAGATCCACGCCGGCGTCTACCGCACGGTCGCGCTGATCGGGTCGCTGGACGAGCCGAAGATCAAGGCCACCCGCGACTCGCTGGCCAACCAGCTGACCGGCCTGAAGCGCACCCTCGGCGGGCTCGCCGACGCCGACCGCAGCGACCCCGACCTGGCCGCCGAAATCAAGGCCGCCAGCGCGCAGATCGACAAGTACCGCGGCCAGGCCGATTCGGCGATCGACCTGTCCTCGGTCGACCCGAACACCGGCATCGCCGCGATGCAGGGCGCCGACGAAACCTTCGGCGCGCTTGCCAAGGGCATGGGCGGGATGGTCGCCCGCATGGACCGGCAGTCGTCCGAATCGATGGACGCCTCGGCCGCACGCTCGCGCCGCACCAGCCTGCTGCTGGGCGCGCTCGGGCTGCTGGCCGCCGCCGCCACGGTCGGCGTCGCCTGGTGGATGCAGCGCCGCATCGTCGGCGAACTGAGCCGCGCCGCCCGCGTCGCCGACCAGGTCGCCGGCGGCAACCTGGCGATCGACGCGCGCAGCGATCGCACCGACGAGCTCGGCGACCTGATGCGCGCCCTCGACCGCATGACGCAGCAGCTCAGCCGCTCGCTCGCGACGGTGCTCGAATCGTCGTCGTCGATCGAGAACGCCAGCGCCGAGATCGCGACCGGCAACCAGGACCTGAGCCACCGCACCGAACAGGCGGCGAGCAACCTGCAACAGACCGCCTCGTCGATGGAGCAGCTGACCGGCACCGTCAAGCAAAGCGCCGACGCGGCCCGCCAGGCCAACCAGCTGGCTTCTTCGGCGGCCGAGGTCGCCGCACGCGGCGGCTCGGTGGTCTCGCAGGTCGTCACGACGATGGACGAGATCAACGCCAGCTCGCGCAAGATCGGCGACATCATCGGCGTGATCGACGGCATCGCGTTCCAGACCAACATCCTCGCGCTGAATGCCGCGGTCGAAGCGGCACGCGCCGGCGAACAGGGCCGCGGCTTCGCGGTCGTCGCGAGCGAAGTGCGCAGCCTCGCGCAGCGCAGCGCTCAAGCCGCCAAGGAGATCAAGGGCCTGATCGGCGCCAGCGTCGAGCGCGTCGAAGCCGGCTCGCGGCAGGTCGCCGATGCCGGCCAGACCATGCAGGAGATCGTCGGCTCGGTCCAGCGCGTGACCGACATCATCAGCGAGATCACCGCCGCCGCCGCCGAGCAGAGCGAAGGCATCGGCCAGGTGAACGGATCCGTCACCCAGCTCGACCAGATGACGCAGCAGAACGCGGCACTGGTGGAGGAGTCCGCAGCCGCCGCGGAGAGCCTGAAAGACCAGGCCGCACGGCTGCGCAGCATCGTCAACAACTTCCAGCTCGCCGGAGAGCGTCCATGAACTTCACCCACCTGATGCGTCAATTCACGATCCGCACCCGCATGATCGGCGCGATCGCCATCGTGCTCGCCCTGCTCGCGCTGGTCGGCGGTGCCGGCCTGACCGGGCTGCTGCGCATGCAGAGCCAGACCACGGCCTTCATGAGCAGCTCGTTCGCCGACAGCAACACGCTGGCCTCGCTGCGCACCTCGCTGGGCGAGATGCGCCTCGCCGAGAAGGAAATGATCGTCAACTACGAGAAGGCCGAGGAAGTCACGCGCTTCAGCGGTCAGTGGACGGCGGCGCGCGAGCGCGTGGTCGCCCAGCTGAAGAAGCTGCAAGAAGGCACGCCCGACGACAGCACGGCACTCGCCAAGCGCATGGAGACCGAACTCGGCACCTACGCGACCGCGATGGGTCCGGTGATCAAGCAGCTGGAGAACAGCGGCTACGACTCGGCCACGGTCGCCAACCGGGTGATGGGCCGCGCGAAGGAAGCCATCGGCGCTGCCGAGAAGACCGTCGGCGACCTGCAGAAGGCGCTGGGCACCGAAGGCGCGCAGGCCGAGGCCGCGCGCCAGACGATGACGCGCCAGACCATCACGCTGTTCGCGGTGGCGCTGGGCATCGCGATCCTGATCGTCGTGCCGGCCACGCTGATCAACATGCAGAGCATCTGCCGCCCGATGACCGAGGCGCAGGCGCTGGCCGCGTCGATCGCACGCGGCGACCTGACCAACCAGATCACGCTGAGCGGCCGCGACGAATCGACGCAGCTGATGCAGGCCTTGTCGAACATGCAGGATTCGCTGCGCACGCTGGTCGGCCAGGTGCGCAACTCGACCGACAGCATCTCGACCGCCAGCGCCGAGATCGCGACCGGCAACCAGGACCTGAGCGCCCGCACCGAGCAGACCGCGTCGAACCTGCAGCAGGCAGCCTCGTCGATGGAGCAACTGACGGGCACCGTCAAGCAGAGCGCCGACTCGGCCCGCCAGGCGAATCAGCTGGCCTCGTCGGCGGCGGAAGTCGCGGCCCGCGGCGGCTCGGTGGTCTCGCAGGTCGTCACGACGATGGACGAGATCAATGCGTCGTCGAAGAAGATCAGCGACATCATCGGCGTGATCGATGGCATCGCGTTCCAGACCAACATCCTGGCGCTGAATGCCGCGGTCGAAGCGGCGCGTGCCGGTGAACAAGGCCGCGGCTTCGCGGTGGTCGCCGGCGAGGTGCGCAGCCTGGCCCAGCGCAGCGCGCAGGCGGCCAAGGAGATCAAGGCGCTGATCGGCGCCTCGGTCGAGAAGGTCGACTCCGGCTCGCGCCTGGTGGCCGACGCCGGCAAGACGATGCAGGAGATCGTCGGCTCGGTGCAGCGCGTCAGCGACATCATCGGCGAGATCACCGCGGCGTCGTCCGAGCAGAGCGACGGCATCGGCCAGGTCAATCAATCCGTGACCCAGCTCGACCAGATGACGCAGCAGAACGCCGCGCTGGTCGAGGAATCGGCGGCCGCCGCCGAGAGCCTGCGCGACCAGGCGCAGCGCCTCGCGTCGGTGATTGCAACCTTTCGGCTCGATGCGCACGGCGTGACGGCAGCGCCCGCACCGGCCGCCAACAAGTTCACGCCGAAGCCGGTCGCGACGGCGAAGCCGGTGGCCGCGAAGGCCAGCCCGGCCAAGCCCGCGTCGTCACCGGCCGCCGCCGCCAAGCCCGCCCCGGCCGTGACGAAAGTCGCGGTGGCAGTCTCGGCCGCAGCCCCGCGCCCCGCGCCCGCCCCGGCCGCCGGCCCGGCGTTCGCTGCCACCGCCCCCAACGACGACTGGGAAACCTTCTGAGCCGACGAACAGTGCCCACCGGGGCGCGCTGATCCCCCCTTCAGTTCGCCCCGCCCCCGCCGATAGTGACGGCAACACCGTCTTCCGCACCTGACAGGACACCCCATGGACATGATCCACGAAGCTTCCCATGTGGCCCGGCATGAAGCCGCCCGCGCGGCCACCGCCAGCCAGTCCGGCGGCGAGTTCCTCACCTTCCGCCTCGGTGCCGAGGAATACGGCATCGACATCCTGAAGGTCCAGGAGATCCGCTCCTACGAGGCCCCCACCCGCATCGCCAATGCCCCCGCCTTCATCAAGGGCGTGGTCAACCTGCGTGGCGTGATCGTTCCGATCGTCGACCTGCGCCTGAAGCTCGGTTGCGATTCGAACGACTACAACAGCTTCACCGTCGTCATCGTGCTGAACGTGCGCGGCCGCGTCGTCGGTGCCGTCGTCGACTCCGTCAGCGACGTGCTCGAACTCTCGCGCGATTCGATCAAGCCGGCCCCCGAGATGGCTTCCGCCGTCGACACCAGCTTCATCACCGGCATCTCCAGCGT